>JBKJLR010000089.1:0-8214 GCA_046596865.1 Chitinophagaceae bacterium | reverse complement strand
CGAAGGCAAATATTTTTACTGTTATTGTACCAAGAGTTCTCATTTCAGTTTCATAGTGGAAGAAGCATTGAAAAGTGAAATTCATTTAGAAACTTCCTACGCCTATGACATTGAAATCATCAAGAAACTGTATGCCAAAAAGAAAATTAACAAAGATATTCACATTATCTGCAATGGGTTTAAGCAAAAGGGCTACACCCGCCGTATTGCCAACCTACTGAATTCTGGTTTCTCCAATGTAATTCCTGTATTGGATAATAAAGAAGAACTGAAAGATTATGCTGCTTCGGTAAAAGTTCCATTTAAATTAGGTATCCGGGTAGCGGCAGAAGAAGAACCTAATTTCCCTTTTTATACATCAAGACTGGGTTTTCGTGCCAAAGATATCCTGGAATTTTATGTGGACAGGATAGAAGGTTATGAAAGCAAATTCCAGTTAAAGATGCTGCACATTTTCCTGAACAAAGGCATTAAAGATGATATTTATTATTGGAGTGAACTGAATAAGGTAATCAATTTGTATTGCCAGTTAAAAAAGATCTGCCCGGAACTGGATTCTATTAACATCGGCGGTGGCTTTCCTATCAAACATTCGCTGGGTTTCGAGTACGATTACCAGTTCATGATAAATGAAATTGTCCGTAACATAAAAACGGCCTGTAAGAAAGCGAAAGTTCCCATGCCAAATATTTATACAGAGTTTGGAAGCTATACGGTAGGAGAAAGCATGGCACATATTTACAGTGTGATAGCAGAAAAAATACAAAATGACCGGGAAACATGGTACATGATTGATTCATCCTTCATTACTACTTTACCAGATACCTGGGGCATCGGAGAAAAATTCCTGATGCTGCCGGTGAATAAATGGAATGAAGATTATCAACGGGTAGTGTTGGGAGGAATCACCTGCGACAGTCATGATTATTACGATTCCGAAGAACATATAAACGAAGTGTTCCTGCCGAAAACAAATGGCGAAAAAGATCCGTTATTCGTAGGTTTTTTTCACACAGGTGCTTACCAGGATCAAATAAGTGGTTATGGCGGCATCAAGCACTGTTTGATTCCTTCACCCAAGCATGTTATCGTTGGTTATGACAGGAATGGCAAGTTGGTTGACTGGCTGTATGCCAAACAACAGACGGCACAAAGCATGTTAAAGATTTTAGGGTATAAATAAAAAAGAAGCCCTTTTGCTGAAGAGGATGTAAAGTGCTGTATACGGACAGCAATAGTTTTCAGTACAAAAGGGCCTGGTTTATTTAGTAGTCTTATTATTCCCTTGTTTTCTTATTTCTTACTTCTCCCGGGTTGGAGTTTTTAGCAACAGGTTCAGCTTTTTGAATTACATGTTTTGTGTCTGCAAGCACCTGAATTGTTTTTTCCTGTTCATTGTAAGTAATTGAATCCGATTTTACAGGGGCAGCAGGAAAAACTTTAGCCAGGTTATCCAGTAATACTGTTTTGCTCACTGTATCTCTTCCCATAATTATATCAGTAGTAACCCAGTCTTCTTTATCACCATCAATTTTGTCAAGTTCAAGAAAACGGATAGCTACTGCCTGGCTGTCTTTGACAGTGGGAGTGCGGGGCTCAAAAAGTTTACTGGTGTAATCTTTACTGGCAGCACAGCTAACACCCACTACCACTACCGACATTAAAACAACCGCTTGTATTATTCTTAAAGCTTTCATGTTTGAAAATTATATTTTTATAGCATAAATATCTTAACGTATAGATGTTTCAATTCATTTGCCACAAAGTCTTAAAATCAATTAATATGAAATACTTTTTCATAGCCTTAACAGTTATGTTTTTTGGAATGACTGGTAATGCACAAACCCCTGAAGATTCAGTAAAGGCAGTTATTAACAGGATGTTTACCGGTATGAAGAATGCTGATGCAGGTTTGCTGAAAAGTTGTTTTGCCGACAGCATGGTACTTCAAACCATTTCAAGAAACAACGAAGGAAAGCTTATTGTAGTAAACGAAAACCCTTCTGGTTTTGTTGATTTTGTCAGCAAAGAGTCACCAGGCAATGCTGATGAAAGAATCACTTTTGATGTGGTGAAGATAGATGGACCACTGGCAATAGCCTGGACACCCTATCAATTTTATTATAAGGGGCAGTTCAGTCACTGCGGTGTCAATTCATTCCAGTTGCTTCGCTTTAATGGAGAGTGGAAAATTCAGTATTTAATAGATACAAGAAGAAAGCAGGGATGCGGTGAATAATTAATGGTGAGTGGTGAATAAGTGTTCCTGAATATTTTGAGACTGCAATAATTCTTTGAGAATAATATTTCTTTAGGGTTCTAAACCCCCTCCTTCGGAGGTTTCCGAGTCAAGCGAAGGAAAGGAACGTAGTTCGGGGGAGGCTTTAAAAAGAAACCCTCCCGTAGAAACGGGAGGGTGTAAACCAAAACCAACTGCTTATGAGAGATTTCAAATATTTTATTTAATAATAATTTCTGTAGCTGATGCTTTGACTACTTCTTTCTTAGGAAGGTTTAATATCAATACACCATTGATGTAAGAACCTGTGATGTTCGTTGCATCAATTTTTTCATCCAATGTGAAAGATCTCTTAAATGAACGAAAACTATACTCCCGTCGGATTTGTTTTACTTCTTTTTCTTCATTTTTTTTCTCTGCCGATATGGTCAGAAGATGCTGATCAAGGTTCACTTTGAAATCTGTTTTCTCAAAACCAGGTGCCACCACTTCTATCAGATAATTGTTTGCTGTTTCTTTGACGTTAACCGGCACAAATCCTTTTCTTTCTGTTTGGTTAAACTCTGTTTTTAAAAACGCTGGTAATTCTGTAAAAAGGTCATCCACTAATGTGTTGAAGGTGCCTTCGAAAGGCTTGCTGTTAAACTTTACGTTTGTCATGGTTATTTAGTTTTATTTGTTTTACGTTTTGTGATACGGTTAGAAAATTGTCAAAGGTTGTACCATAGCAAATTTTTAGTTCTTTTACTGTCAATCGGGGTAACCTAATAGAAAAAGAAAAGACATAATTTCCGAAAAGAGGAATTTCTGCTGCCATAATTTCTTAATGCCTCAAACAACGGCATCGCAGAAAATATTTCTTTACTTTTGTGTTCCATAAAAATTAAAACACATGTATCCTGAAGAAATAGTAATTCCTATGAAAGAAGAGCTTACCGAAAATGGTTTCACCGAACTTCTTTCTGGTTCCGAAGTAGAATCTCAACTGGCAAAAGAAGGAACTACATTAGTTATGATCAATTCTGTTTGTGGTTGTTCTGCCGGTACGGCAAGACCGGGACTATTGATGGCGGTTGCAAATGCCACACAGAAACCAGATTATTTAGCCACCAGCTTTGCCGGTTTTGATATTGAAGCGGTTAATACTTTGCGCCAGCATTTACTGCCTTACCCGGCTTCTTCCCCAGCCATTGCTTTATTTAAGAATGGACAATTGGTACATTTTATTGAACGTCACCAGATTGAAGGAAGATCGGCACAAATGATTGCACAAAACCTGATTGGTGCTTTTGATCAGCATTGCAATTAGTAAATAGCTAAGAGTTTCGAGCCTTGCCGTTCGGAACTTTTTTATTTAATCCCAAAACTCCCGGATAGGAAAGGAATAGCAGGTTAATGCTTTTGGGTCATTCATTGGGGTTTGCATTGGTACGCAAAACTCGGCACTCGAAACTCATAACTCGGTACTTTCTTTAGTATATTCGCCGCTAACCAACCACCTTTTCATGTATCCCAATCTCTATTATGCCTTTAAAGACCTCTTTGGTGTAGAGTGGACATTTCTCCGGTTCGTTAATTCCTTTGGATTTTTTGTAGCGATTGCTTTCATTATTTCAGCTATGGTATTGGCCCATGAATTACGCCGCAAAAGCAAGCAAGGATTGTTTCAGCCCACTGAAATGGAGGTAATGGTGGGTCAGCCAGCTACAGTATTTGATCTCACCCTAAATTTCTTACTGGGATTTTTATTAGGTTACAAGATTGTTGCTTTGTTTATCATGGATAGCTCTGCCACTGAAGATCCGCAGGCCTTTATTTTTTCATCATTAGGTAGCTGGCCTGCTGGTATTGGCCTGGGATTATTGTTTGCCGGACTAAAATGGTGGGATAAGAATAAGCAAAAATTAGCTAAACCCGAAAAACGGATCGTCCGTATCTGGCCGCATGACAGGGTGGGAGAGATTACCATCCTGGCCCTGATTTTTGGATTATTGGGCGCCAAACTTTTCGACATTTTTGAGAATTGGGGAGATTTTTTACAACATCCTGCTGACTATATTTTTTCAGCCAAGGGCCTTACCTTTTATGGTGGTTTAATTTGTGCTGGGATCGCCATCGGGTGGTATGCCAAAAAGCACAAAATTGGCTTTTGGCATTTAGGTGATGCAATGGCTCCAACAATGATGCTGGCTTATTCCCTTGGCCGGATCGGGTGCCAGGTTTCGGGAGATGGTGATTGGGGAATTGAAAACATAAACCCAAAACCGTTTAGCTGGTTGCCAGATTGGATGTGGTCATACACATACCCACACAATGTAAATGAAATGGGGGTGAAAATTGCGGGCTGTACGGACACAAAATTCTGTAATGAACTGCCGGTTGGTGTCTATCCAACCTCCTTATATGAGATAATCGCCTGCTTTATCCTTTTCCTCGTTATTTGGTCATTGAGAACGAAGTTTAAAGTTCCCGGTACTCTCTTTGGATTTTACCTTATGCTGAACGGAATGGAACGTTTTTTTATTGAAAAAATCAGGGTAAACACCCGGCTGAATATTTTTGGTTTTCAACCTACACAGGCAGAAGTTATTTCTACCATGCTTTTTCTCAGCGGACTCATTATTTGGGTATTTTTAGATCGAAGGGCAAAGCAGCAGAAATCCACAATAACAGTAAAAAAAACCTGAAGACAGAGCAAGAAAGTATTTTTTTACGATTAATCAGGATGGCAAACCCTTGTCAGCATTGCTTTTCGTCAAATATTCTCATCTGTAATCATTTGATCTAAACTTGTGAGTAATTTTCACAAGCAAACGCTATGAGATACGGTCATTATTAACTACTTTTGCAGACGGTCTTGGACGGTAAATACATACTCTTCAATTAACTATCCATTTGCAACAATTGGCAAACAAAGACTGTCTATTATTCGTTGATATTTAAACTTTTTAGTTATGCGGCAGCTCAAAATTGCTACCCAAATCACCAACAGGGATTCTCAGGCGGTTGAGAAGTACTTACAGGAAATTTCCAAAATTTCGATGATTACGCCGGAAGAAGAGACAACTCTTGCCCAGCGCATCAAAATGTTTACCCGGAATCCTGTAGATTCTCAAAGAGCTTTGGATAAACTGGTTCAGGCGAATCTTCGCTTTGTGGTATCTGTAGCAAAGCAATACCAACATCAGGGTTTGTCATTAAGTGACTTAATTAACGAGGGTAACCTCGGCCTGATCAAGGCGGCACAACGCTTTGACGAAACCAAAGGTTTCAAATTCATTTCTTATGCTGTGTGGTGGATTCGCCAATCGATACTGCAGGCATTGGCAGAGCAGGGCAGATTAGTCCGCTTGCCACAAAACAAAATTGGTACTTACAACAAGGCTAACAAAGCTTACATGGCTTTTGAACAGGAACATGAGAGAGAGCCATCAACAGAGGAGTTAGCAGAATTACTGGAAATGAGTGAAACAGAGATCAACAACATTTTCCAAAGCAATACCCGTCATACTTCCCTTGATGCACCTGTGCATGAAGCTGAAGATGTAGCCATGGGTGACCTGCTCGAAGGTGGTGATGATACAGATGATGCTGTGATGAAGGATTCCTTACGAAATGAGATCCGCCGGGTACTGAAATCATTGTCTCCAAGAGAAGCTGAAATCGTAAACGCATATTTCGGTCTTGACGGTGAAAATGGTGTTACCATTGAGCAGATAGGGCAGAAATACGACCTGACAAAGGAACGTATTCGCCAGATCAAAGAAAGAGCTATTAAACGTTTACAAAAAGCCCGGTATAGCAGTGCATTAAAAGCCTACCTGGGGTAATCAATCTTTAATTTGATAAGTTTATTATAAATAACTCCGGTCTTTTTGGCCGGAGTTATTTTTTTAAGAAATTGCTTCCAACCTTTTTCGTTGTGAGTGGTTAATTTTACAGGAACTATGCGAATACAATCGATTTTAATAATTATTGCCTCTCTCTTATTTTTTTCATCATGTGAAAAGACGGTTGATTTTAAACTGGATGAAGTGGCTTCTAAAATAGTTGTAGAAGCTACTATTGAAAACGGACTGGCACCCGTTGTTACCCTTTCAAGGAGTCAGGCATATTTTTCACAGATAGACCTTACTGCCCTGGCAAATAGTTTCGTTCGCAATGCAGAAGTGTATGTTTCTAATGGCACATTGACACACCAATTGAAAGAATATACTATTCCTGTTGGACCCGGGATAAATTTTTATTATTATTCAAATGACCCTGCGAGCCCGGCTACTGCTTTCTCCGGTGAGTTAAACAAACAGTATTCACTCAGAATAGTTTCAGACGGAAAGGAATACACTGCAACTACGAATATTCCAAACACAACCCGTCGTATTGATTCGCTGTTTTGGAAACCTGCCCCTGCCGGCAACCCGCCAGAGAAAGTAGCGGTGATGGTTAGGGCCTATGATCAGCCCGGCTTTGGAGATTATGTCCGGTATTACACAAAAAGAAACAGCGAGCCATTTTATCCGGGGCTTACTTCTGTGTATGATGACCAGGTAATTGATGGTAGCAGCTATGAAGTACAGGTAGAAAGAGGTGTGGATAGAAACGAAAGCCATCCGGATGGCTATACATTTTTTAACAAAGGCGATACGGTAACATTAAAAGTTGCGAATATAGATAAGGCCACGTATGATTTTTGGCGAACCATGGAATACACTTATGCCAGTGTTGGTAATCCCTTCTCATCACCTACTAAAGTGGTAAGTAATATTAAAGGCGGCGGCCTTGGATATTTTGGTGGCTATGCTGTTCAATACCGTACTATCATTATTCCACGGTAGATGCTACAGAATAAAAGATTTTGTAAAAGCCATTTCCTTCGTCGTGTAACTGACCCGCCTGATTGCTGATTTACCATTAATTTTACCAGATATAATTGATAATTAAATGGAGAGTACAGAAAAAATACATTGTTTAATAATTGGTTCTGGCCCTGCAGGCTATACGGCAGCTATTTATGCAGCAAGGGCAGGATTAAATCCTGTATTATACCAGGGTATTCAACCCGGAGGGCAACTGACCATAACTACCGAAGTAGAAAATTATCCAGGGTATCCGGATGGTATACAGGGACCGGACATGATGGTTCATTTTGAAAAGCAAGCTGCCCGTATGGGTACTGATATCCGTTATGGCCTGGCCACCAAAGTTGATTTTTCGTCGCAGCCATATAAAGTGGAGATCGATGAAGAAAAGTGGCTGGAAGCAGATTCAGTTATTATCTCTACCGGTGCATCGGCAAAATGGTTGGGCATTGAAAGTGAACAACGATTGAATGGTTATGGAGTAAGTGCCTGTGCGGTATGCGACGGTTTTTTCTTTAAAGGAAAAGAAGTAGCGATTGTAGGTGCCGGAGATACGGCAGCAGAAGAAGCATTGTATCTATCAAAAATTTGTTCGCAGGTACACATGATCGTACGCAGGGGAGAAATGAGAGCCAGTAAAGTAATGCAGGATCGGGTAATTAAAACACCCAACATTAAAATTTACTGGCACAGTGAAACGGATGAAGTGCTGGGTGATAAGAAAGTGGAAGCTGTACGGATAAAGAATACTCAAACAGGAGAAAAGCAGGAAATATCAGTGAGTGCATTTTTTGTAGCGATAGGTCATCAGCCAAATTCAGATATTTTTAAAGGTTGGCTGGAAATGGATGAAGCAGGCTATCTTAAAACAATACCCGGTACTTCCAAAACAAATGTAGAAGGAGTGTTTGCCTCGGGTGATGTGCAGGATAAAGTTTACCGCCAGGCAGTAACGGCTGCCGGCACAGGTTGTATGGCAGCCTTAGATGCAGAAAGGTATTTAAGTGCCAAAGGCATCTAGTTTTTGAAGAGTTTAAGAAAGATAATTTATTACTCATGACTGATCTGTTTACAATCTCCCTCAACAATGTCCGCTTCAGGGCCTATCATGGTTTG
>JBKJLR010000353.1:0-3245 GCA_046596865.1 Chitinophagaceae bacterium | reverse complement strand
CGCCTTACAGGCTTAATAAATATTTCCTGCAATCTCATTAATCACAAATAAAAATTGATGTCGTTTTAGTTTTGTGATTTGTGTGTCTTGTTAGGGAAAAATTACAGATAAATTATGGTAGATGTATTACTTGGCCTCCAGTGGGGCGATGAAGGGAAAGGAAAAATCGTTGACTTCTTTGCGAAAGATTATGATGTGGTCGCCCGGTTTCAGGGCGGACCCAATGCGGGTCACACTTTATATGTAAATGATACAAAAGTAGTGCTGCACCAGATTCCTTCCGGAGTTTTTCGTGAAGGTATTATTAACCTCATTGGGAATGGTGTGGTGCTGGACCCGATCACTTTGAAAAAAGAATGTGATACAGTAGCTTCCTTTGGTATTGATCTTAAAAAGAGTCTGTTTATTTCTGAACGCACACATCTTATTTTGCCAACGCACAGGGCCTTGGATAAAGCCGCTGAGTTATCGAAAGGGCATCAGAAAATTGGTTCTACCTTAAAAGGTATTGGCCCGACCTATATGGATAAAACCGGCCGTAATGGATTGCGTGTGGGGGACCTGCTGGATAAAAGTTTTACTACTGCTTATATTAAACTCCGGATGAAGCACCAGCGTTTGCTGGACAATTATAATTTTCAGGAAGATATTATAGGATGGGAGGAAGAATTTTTTGAGGCATTGGAATTTTTGAAGGAATTGAATATTGTAAACGGCGAATATTTTATTAACAACCAGATAAAAGCAGGGAAAAAAGTGTTGGCTGAAGGTGCACAGGGCAGCATGCTGGATATTGATTTTGGTACGTTCCCTTACGTTACTTCATCCAGTACCATTTCTGCCGGGGTGTGTAGTGGGTTGGGTATAGCACCTCAACAGATCAGGGATGTGATAGGTGTTACCAAGGCTTATTGTACAAGAGTGGGCGGCGGCCCTTTCCCCACTGAGTTGGAAAACGAAACAGGGGAAGAGTTGAGAAAAATTGGTAACGAATTTGGCGCCACTACCGGACGTCCCCGCCGTTGTGGCTGGATAGATCTGGTGGCATTAAATTTTGCCTGCATGATAAATGGGGTAACGAAAATCGTCATGACCAAAGCTGATGTTCTGGATACGTTTAAAGAACTACAAGTTTGCACCCATTACAGTATAAATGGAAAAGAAAGCCGGGAAATACCTTTCCAGATGGAAAGACATAAGCCGCTACCACAGTATAAAGCTTTTACCGGCTGGAATACGGATACTTCTGCAGCAAAATTATACTCAGCTTTGCCTGAAACAATGAAGACTTACGTTAAGTTTATTAATCAATACCTTGGGGTAAATATACATTTTGTATCCAATGGGCCAGGCAGGGAGCAAATCATAGAAGTTGGCTAACCCGGAATATTAATAAAAAAAATGAAATTAAATTTGGCGGATAAAAAACTTCGCATAAATTTTACAGCAACAATCCTACAAAAGCTATGACACTAAAACCAGATAACGAAAAAAAGACCCCGGCGAAAGCCAGCTCCTCCTCAGAGAAAGCTGCTGCAAAGAAACCATCATCAAAACCTACAAAAAAAGAAGACGAAGATGAGGACGATGATGATTTGGAAGAGGAAGAAGTTACGAAGCCTTCCAAAAAGGGCGGAAAAACCGCCTCTTCAAAAAAAGCTGAAGATGACGACGATGAAGAAGTAGAAGATAAACCTGATGATTGGGAAAAACCGGAAGAGGAAGAAGAGTGGGATCCTGATTTTGAAGAATTCGATGTTCCAAAATCAAAAGGGAAAAAAGCCGGAACTGCTACAGGTAAAAAACCGACTGAAGAAGAGGATGATTTCAAAATTGATGATGAGTTCAAAGACATGTTTAACGATAAGGACATGGATGACGATGAAGAAGACGATTATTAAGCCCTGTCTCCTAAAGGGGTATAGAATATTTTGAAAAAAACAACTTCAACTAACTGCACTTTTAGTATTTCTGATTTTAAGGAAGCGAAACAAAAAGTGTTGAACTGGGCACAACGGTTCAACACTTTTTGCTTTTTAGACAATCATCAGTATCAAATAGAACCTCGTTCAATGGAATGCCTGCTGGCGGCAGGAGTAAAGCGACAGTTAAAAACTAAGGCAGGAACTGCATTGCAACAATTGCAAGAATTTATTGATAAAAAAAATTGCTGGTTATTCGGGCATTTGGGGTATGATGTAAAGAATGAGATTGAAAAGCTCTCATCCAGGCATCCGGATAGTATCCAGTTCCCCGATCTATTTTTCTTTGAACCCGAAATTATTATAAGGCTATCAGAACGGGAGATGACGATAGAGGCTGAGAACCCCGCGGCAATATATAAAAGTGTATCTGAAGCGGTGTCAGATCCATTTGAAGTTAGTGTTGTTACTATCAGCAACCGGCTCTCACAAAAGGAATACATAACAATTATCAACAAACTAAAACAACACATTCTTCGGGGAGATTGTTATGAAATAAACTTCTGCCAGGAATTTTTTGCCAGGAAAACAAAAATTAACCCGGTTGAAATTTACAAAAAATTAAGTAAGGTTTCCCCCAACCCATTCTCAGCATTGTACAGGATAAATGACCGGTGGCTGATATGTGCCAGCCCGGAACGGTTTTTAAAAAAACAGGGGAACAAAATCCTATCGCAACCCATTAAAGGAACATCCAGGCGGGTTGCAGGAAATAACAAGGCAGATGAATTGAGCAAAGAGGAATTACTGAACAGTTTAAAAGATCGTTCAGAAAATGTGATGGTAGTGGACCTAGTGAGAAATGACCTGGCAAAAATATGTGAAGAAGGAACAATAAAAGTGGATGAACTGTATGGCATTTATTCATTTCCACAGGTGCACCAAATGATTTCGACGGTGAGTGGTGAACTGAAAAATGATATTTCATTTACTGAAATTATCAGAGCAACTTTTCCGATGGGTTCTATGACAGGGGCGCCGAAAAAAAGAGTGATGGAACTGATAGAAGAATATGAATCAGCAAAGCGGGGTATTTTTTCCGGCGCATTGGGTTACATTTCTTCTGACGCTGACTTTGATTTCAATGTGGTGATACGAAGCATCATGTATAATTCGGAATCAGAATATCTTTCATTTCAGGCAGGTTCTGGTATTACCTATCACAGTGATCCGGAAAAAGAATGGGAGGAATGTTTGATGAAGGCAGCAGCAATGAAGAAAGTATTGGAAGAAAATAATGAAGATTAGTTGGTACCGGAATGA
>JBKJLR010000212.1:0-3299 GCA_046596865.1 Chitinophagaceae bacterium | reverse complement strand
CCATTAACCAGTTCTGGAGAAAGAATGGAAAAGAAACCCAACTTATCGCCGTGGTGGATGAAACGGGTTATTTCCAGAAAACAGGTAATGGAGAAGTTGCTGCTTCCGGACTGAACCAGGACATGCAATTTTATTATGCATTTACTCTACCGGCACCAGGTATTAAAGCACCTTTACTAATATACGATATTAATGGGATCGGCTTTGAATTTACCAATTACTCTGCGCAGGAAATACAACCTGAAACATTGGTATTGAAGCAAAACGGGGTGGAAAAACTACGGGTTAACGATAACTCGGTTTTAAGAACCCAAAAAACACATAGCGTTTATTTTGAGAAAGTGAGAAAGAGAGCGGATGGTTCAACACAGGGATATATTGTTGTGCAAACAGAACGGATAACCAAGCCGGGAGGATCTATTAATATTTTTGTAAAAGATATTACCAGTTATGTTCCTGTCAAGAGGGATCGACTGCCGGTTCGAACAAGGCAATAGCAATTTTATCCGTTCATTTCAGGATATATATGGAGTCAGGAGTGCCGGAATAAACCCTTGGGTTGAGGTGAAAATAATATTTTGTATGAACCAATAGCCAGGACCCAGTTGCTATTAGCTTTTTCATCCCATATTATGAAACACTTTTTGCACATCTTCATCCTGCTCTAATTTATCAATAAGCTTACTTATATCAGCCGCCTGTTCATCGTTAACAGGAACGGTAGTGGATGGAATCCATTCCAGTTCAGCCGTGATAGGGATGATGCCTTTATCTTCCAATGCTTTTTGCATATTACCAAAGTCAGTAAAGCCACTACGCACCACTAAAATATCTTCCCCATTCTCACTGGTGCCTTCACCGAGTTCTTCCAAACCAAAATCTATCAGTTCCAGTTCCATATCTTCTGCATTCAATCCTTCAGGTTTTAATTTAAATACACCCATTTTTTTAAATTGAAAAGACACACTGCCGCTGTTGCCCAATGTGCCATGTCCTTTGGTGAAACATGATTTTACATTCGCCACCGTTCTTACATGGTTATCCGTAGCTGTTTCTACTAATATCGCCACGCCATGTGGGGCATACCCTTCATATAAGATCTCATCATAGTTTACTAATTCTTTTCCCTGGGCTCTTTTAATGGCAGCTTCCACCCGGTCTTTGGGCATACCTACACTACGGGCATTCTGAAAACAGCGGCGAAGAGCTGCATTATCTTTAGGCTCGGGGCCACCGGCTTTTACCGCAATAATTATTTCTTTACCAATACGGGTAAAGTTCTTTGCCATTTTATCCCAGCGGGCAAACATCGAGGATTTACGTACTTCAAAAATTCTTCCCATAAGATTTTGTCATCCTGAGCTTGGCGAAGGATGGGCTGCAAATTTAAGGCAATGCATGTAAAAGAAAAACCGTCCCGACTTAAAGTGACGGAACGGTTTAACGAATGATTTATCTGTTAATCAGTTTTTATCTTCAGCCCTGCCCAATTTACTTGCATATAATCCTATATGAATAACAGCTAAGCCCAGAGAAATATAAAGTAAAGTCCTGTCAGCATCAAAGCCAACAGTATTTTGGTGTAAAAACCCGACTATTGCTAAAAGAATAGCTAATGCAATACCGGTGTACCGGGCCATCTTCATTCCTTTTCTGCTGCTGGTTCCATTACCAAGGTGACTGTTTTTCGCTCCGTATACAAGGTATATGTCAAGACCAATAAGCATCCAAACCAATAAACGTATCCATGTATCCATTGGCAGGAACACCATCATGAATAAACAGGTGGCGATACCCAAAATAGGGATTAACGGAACCAGTGGCGTTTTAAATGACCTTGGTAATTCCGGCATCTTTTTCCGCATTACCCATACACCAATACATACAAGGATGAAAGCAAATAAAGTTCCGATGCTTGTCATTTCACCTACCACTCTTGCAGGGACAAACGCCGCAAAAGCACTGACGAAAATCATAAATAGGAAATTGTTTTTTGCGGGTGTTTGTGTTTTAGGATTTACAGTAGAGAAAATTTTTGGTATCAAACCATCTTTACTCATACTGAAGAATACCCGGCTCTGTCCCATCAGCATCACCAATATTACAGATGAATATCCGAAGAGAATGGCTACTACTATGGCCCTGTTCAACCAGGGATAATCCGGAGTAAGAACACCTGCTGCATTAGTACTGCCCATATGGTCAATAGCAACTGCAACCGGAGCAATTCCATCTTTCCCCGCAAATGTGGTATAGCTGGTGACACCTGTCATCACATGTGCAAAGAGTATATATAATATGGTGCAAATAACCAGCGAACCTAAAATACCTATGGGCATATCCCGTTTGGGATTCTTGGCTTCCTGGGCTGCCGTACTCACCGCATCAAAACCGATATAAGCAAAAAAGACAATGGCGGCGGCCCGGATGATACCACTAAAACCAAAGTCACCAAAGTTGCCTGTATTATCAGGAATGTATGGATTGTAATTAGCTTTATTAATATACTGCCATCCAAGGATAATGAAAGTAAGCACCACCGCTATTTTTATTACTACGATAATACTATTTACAAAAGCACTTTCTTTCGTTCCTCTTATCAGTAACAAACTCATCAAAACAATAATAAAGACAGCAGGAAGGTTAATGATACCGCCATCCCAGGGACCGGCTATTAACTCTGATGGCAATGTAACGCCAAACCCGTCCAGGAACTTGACAAGATATCTGCTCCAACTGATACCTACTGTTGCTGCACCCACTGCATATTCCAACACAAGATCCCAGCCAATAATCCATGCCATAAATTCTCCCATAGTGGCATACGAATAAGTATAGGCACTTCCGGCAACAGGAATCATGGAAGCAAACTCTGCATAACACAGACCAGCAAAAAGACAACCCAAACCAGCCACTACAAATGAAATGGTGATAGCCGGACCAGCATGATTGGCTGCTGCCATACCCGTAATGGAAAACAAGCCAGCTCCAATAATGGCGCCAATGCCTAATGCAATTAAACCCCGGGCTCCTAATGTTCTTTTTAAGGTATGTGTTCCGGTCTCGGCTGCTTCATTCATTAAAGTTGCCATCGGTTTTCTTACAAATAAACTCATATGTTGGGTTTTATTAAGTGACTAAGTTAAGGATACAAACTAATACTTTATTGTTTTACGGTCTTCTGCCTTGATACGGCAAAATAGTACAAAGGAATACCTGCCAGCACAATGCCTAATCCCCAACCTGCATAAACAGGTTTATACCAGATAAGCAAAATGCAAAAAGTAATTGCCATCAAT
>JBKJLR010000368.1:0-6763 GCA_046596865.1 Chitinophagaceae bacterium | reverse complement strand
ATTCATACTGCGTTTCCAATGCATGACCCAATGTGTGTCCAAAATTCAGCAATCGCCTCTCCCCTTTTTCAAATTCATCCCTTTGAACTACTTTGGTTTTGATAATAGTATTACGCTGAATCAAATCACAAATCAATTTTTGTCTTCCCTGGTAAATCTTCAGATTGCTTCTCTCCAGCTCAACAAACATCGCTGCATCTTTAATACAGGCATGTTTAATAATTTCTGCAAAACCATTTTCCCATTCTACCTGTGGTAAAGTATTCAGGAAAATCATGTCATGCAGGATAAACGATGGCTGCCGGATAACACCCACCATATTTTTATACAAACCCACATCAATTCCATTCTTGCCGCCAATCGAAGCATCCACCAACGATAAAATAGAAGTTGGAACAAACCCAAACCGTAAACCCCGCATATAAACCGAAGCTACATAACCCGTAATATCTGTTATCACTCCACCGCCTACACCAACTAATGTTGTTTTCCGGTCGGCTTGCATTTCAATCAGTTTTTCAATCACGGCATCAACGGTTGCCTGCACTTTAAACTCTTCCCCGGGCTTCAATACAATTGTATTCCATCCTTTGAACCGTTTAGTATGGGCATTGAAAACATTCTCATCTGTAAGCAGCACCGTTGCCTTTTGGTCAGTTATCTTTTTCAGGTGACTGATGCCATAAGCCAGATAATAATCGGTGGAAGAATTGGAAAATTTATAATTTATGTGTTTCATACCCCCATCTTCGCCGACAGGCGGAGAGTTTAAAAATTTCGTTTAATATTAATTGTACAATTCAATGTCAAATATTATGTTCATCGGTGTTAATATAGTACAAGAGTGTCATGCGATAAGCTCAGGATAAACTTGCAAGGGACGATGATAGTAGTACAATAGCTGGCTACATAACCCACCCCATTTTCTTAAAGAACTAAACTCCCTCCATTCGCCCCTCCGGGGAGGGGAAGATTCTTTTAGTGATAGTTTTCCTACACATTTTTCTTTGGGAAACTATACGAAAATTAAAGAATACCCACCCTAAGTTCCCCCTTCGGGGGACAGGGGGCCGTCCATTATCTTTTTCTGATGATTAATACTCTCCATGTGTACCGCATCAAAATATTTCGTGATGAACTCCTTGCTCAATCCCAGTTTATCACCTTTTGCAAAAGCCCTTTCGATAATTTCATTCCAGCGGCTGGTTTGTAAAATGGTGATATTGTTTTCTCTTTTATAATTACCTATTTGTTCTGCCGCTTTCATACGTTGCCCCAGTATCTGCATCAGTTCATCATCCAAATGATTGATCTGCTGACGCAATTTTTCCAACGCCGCATGATATTCTTCTGAATTAATATCTTCTTTTCGCCAGATAATCGTATCGAGCATTTCTTTCAACCGTTCCGGTGTCACTTGTTGTTTGGCATCACTCCAGGCTTTGTCAGGGTCTATATGACTTTCAATCATCAGCCCGTCATAGTCAAGGTCAATGGCTTTTTGAGCTACTTCCAATAAAATATCACGGCGACCGCATATATGCGAAGGATCATTTATTAAAAGCATATCCGGATGCTTCAGTTTCATTTCAATTGCCAGGTGCCACATCGGTGCATTGCGATATTCCGTGTTGCCATATGAAGAAAATCCACGATGAATAAGTCCAATTTGTTTTACACCTGCTCTTGCTATTCTTTCTACAGCACCACTCCACAATTCCAGGTCAGGATTGATAGGATTTTTTATCATTACAGGAATATCCGTTCCCCTCAATGCATCCGCCAGTTCCTGCACACTAAAAGGATTTACGGTTGTTCTTGCACCAATCCATAGAACATCTACATCAAAAGTTAATGCATCCTCTACTTGTTTGCCTGTCGCTACTTCAACCGTTGTTGGTAAGCCGGTCAGTTTCTTTGCTTGTTGCAACCATGGCAATCCTTTTGCTCCTACTCCTTCAAACATACCCGGTTTGGTTCGGGGTTTCCAGATGCCGGCCCGCAGCATATCTACTTTGCCGGTAGCTGCTAAACGTTGTGCTGTTTCTAAAACTTGTTCTTCCGTCTCCGCACTGCAGGGTCCGCTGATGATGAGTGGCCGCTTATTCCATGTTGCCTGCACGGATTCATTTGTTACTTGTTCTACTGTTTGCATATTCATTATTTGTAAAGATAAATTTTTATTAAGTCATCGCTCGGTTCTTTAGGCATCCTCGTTGTGTCGTACTGTTCATTGTTCGGCTTTGGTTATTTGTTTAAATAATCAGGATTTTTTAGAATCCTTTTTTGAAACCAGTTTTCTAAAGAAATATCCTTAACCACATCAAGATAAATCACAAAAATAAAGAGTGCCATAATGCCAAATACAATCATAAATATCATATTTTGCTTTTTGCATCGATACATAACGTCGTATATAACTGCTCCATCTTTTACCACTAGAAACATATTGGCATTCAATCCAAAAAATGAGAGACGCTGATACCATCGCCTTCCATAAATATCTACAGCATCCCCGATTGTTAATTTCACCAAAAGGCTGTCTACATCTGATTGTTCTATTGTAAAATATTTTTTTCTGCCTTCGTTAATCTCAATAGTTGTCTTAGTATAATAAGTTCTTCGAGTATATCTTGATTTGCCAAAGTAGGAGCTAATTTCGACATTAGTTATCTTACCCCGAACTAACCTGAAATCGTTTTTGGTACCAAAATAAAAATCAATCGTATTACCCAACGATAAGAAAGCAAACACAATAACAACATGAATTAGCCTTTTATGATATTTCATCATACTACTTTATTATCCTCCTTATTTTATTGGCATCCTCAATCAGCCGCATCAGGTATTCATTGTCATCCTTTTCAATACTTTCTTTAAATCTTGATAGTTGTGCAATATGTTCTTTCAATACATCCAGCACATTCTCTTTGTTCTGCATAAAGATCGGTACCCACATAGCCGGATTACTTTTTGCCAAACGAACGGTGCTTTCAAAACCGGCAGAAGCTAATTCAAAAATGGCCTGCTCTTCTTTTTCTTTTTGCAAAACTGTATTGGCTAATGCAAAGGAAGTGATATGAGAAATATGACTAACGTAGGCTGCATGCAGGTCATGGGCTTTGGCTTCCATTTCCAATAAGTGCATCCCGATTTTTTTATACATTCCTTTCACCCATTCCAAAGCATCGTTATCACTTTCGTCAGCATTACAAATAATTACTGCTTTATTTTCGAATGCACCCCGTACAGCAGCTTGCGGACCACTGTATTCTGTTCCCCACATAGGATGTGTTGCTACATATCTTCCTCTTTTCGGATGATTCTTTATGGCATCTATTGAGGGGCCCTTGGTTGAACCCAAATCAATCACAATCTGGTTATCTATCTTATCCATGATAGATGGCAATAGCTCAACCAATTTATCTACCGGTATAGCCAATACAATAACATCAGACTGTTCAATAGCATCGTTCAATGATAACATTTCGTCCACCAGGTCCAGTTCTACTGCGTGCCGGGCATGATTTGCATTGTCGTCTACGCCGATCAGTTTTGATGATAATTTCTTTTCATGCAACTGAATGGCTAAGGAACCACCAATTAAGCCAACACCCACTATTGCTATTCTCTTCCTTTCCATAGCCCCCTCCCGACCTCCCCACAAATGGGAGGCCATCTTTGCACCCGCCTCGCTTTTCGACGTTTCAGTTTTTTTCTCAATCATATTTGAAAATTATAAGTTCATTCGGAAAATAAATTTCTTTACTACTCTTAAGCCCCTCCTTCGGAGGGGTTTGGGGAGGCCTTAATTTGTTGAATTGCTTTTTCAATTTTTTCCACCGGGCTGCACAAACTTACTCTTATATGTTTTGTACCAGCGTTGCCAAATATGCCGCCGGGAGTAATAAATACATTGGATTTGTATAATACTTCATCGCTTAGTACATATCCATCTTTATATGCTGAGGGAATTTTTGCCCATACAAACATACCGGCTTGTTCTTTTGAAAACTCACATCCCAGTAATTCTAACAATTCAAATATCTTTTCTCTTCTTACTTTATATATCTCATTTACTTCCTCATGCCATTCTTTTCCTAATCCTAATGCCTTTGCAGCGGCTAACTGAACCGGCAGAAACATTCCGCTATCCATATTACTTTTGAACCGAAGCACTTCTTCTATTCTTTCTTTTGCACCACAAAGCATTCCGACCCTCCAGCCGGCCATGTTATGACTTTTACTCAATGAATTTAATTCAAGCACACAATCTTTTGCCCCTTCAACGCTTAACAAACTCATCGGATCAGCATTCAGTATAAATGAATAAGGATTGTCATGAATGATGAGAATGTTATGTTTATTTCCAAAAGCTACTAATCTTTCAAACAATTTTTTTGATGGTAATTGCCCCGTTGGCATTTGGGGATAGTTTACAAACATCAGCTTCGTTTTCTTCAAGTTTCTCTTCTCCAGTTTCTCAAACGCTGGTTCATAATTATTTTTATCTCGTAGTTTATACTCTATACATTTTCCTCCTGCCAGTTTCACCGCACTTCTGTAAGTAGGATAACCGGGATTGGGAAGCAACACTTCATCACCTTTATCCAGGTAGGTCATACAAATATGGATGATACCTTCCTTGCTCCCCATCAATGGCAATATTTCTGTATCAGGATTTAATTCAACCTGGTACCATTTCTTATACCAATCGCTGATAGCTTTTCGCAATAGCGGGGAACCTTTATACCCCTGGTAGGCATGAACGTTTGCTTTTATACTTTCTTCCTGCAATACTTTTATCACTTCGGGATGCGGTGGCAGATCAGGGCTGCCAATACCAAGATTGATAACATTCTTTCCCGATTTATTAAGCTCCTCAATTTCCCTTAGTTTTTGAGAGAAATAATATTCACCAATACCCTTTAGTCGTTTTGCTACTTCCATAATCCTTTTTTGTAAACACCATAAATTTTTATTTCTGCCGTAAGTCTTTTTATCTGCCCAATCACTTCATAGAACTGGTCTAAAGAATTAAATTCCATGTCAGCATGAAAACTATATTTAAAATCACTTCCGGGAATCGGGAAGCTTTGCAATTTACTCAGATTGATTCCTCCATCGGAAATTTTTGTCAGCACTTTTGCTAAACTTCCCCTGGAATGGTCAGTGTGAAAATTCACAGAGGCCTTGTCAGGATTTTCTATTTTCATCGCTGTATCCTGCCTTTGTAAAACAAGAAACCGGGTATAGTTATTTTTTAACGTTTGGATATTGGGAGCAATAATATCCAAATCATATAACTCTGCAGCCAGTTCACTGGCAATGGCAGCTATCTGTTTACTCTTATGCTGGTGAATATATTTTGCACTCAGTGCCGTGTCATCTGTCTCTACCAGTTTCCATGTATGTTGATCTAAAAAATCATTGCATTGCTGCAAAGCCATCGTATGTGAATGTACTTCCCGGATAGCTTCTACTTTTACTCCCCGGTTTGCCAACAGGTTTTGCCGTACCTGTAAATAAATTTCTCCAACGATTTTTAAATTACTTTTCTGCAGCAGGTTATAGTTAGGCAGAATACTTCCCGCAATAGAATTCTCTATCGCCATAATACCACCATCACTTTGTTTTTTATTACCAGCAATCCTTACTACTTCTTTAAACGTATTGCAAGTAATTACTTCAACCCCTTTTCCAAAAAATAACTTTGCCGCTACCTGGTGAAAGCTTCCTTCATAACCTTGAATAGCAAAAACCAGCCCCCCAACCCCCCGCAAGGGGGATTTAGCATCCGCACCTGCCTCGCTTTCAAACGACTCTGCTTTTTTATTTAATTTCATCATATTCAATCGCTTTATTTTAAACCCCTTTAATGCATTACTAATTTTCAGAATCTAAAGTCCCTCCTGCGGAGGGATTCAGGGAGGCTGTTAAACAAAAATCCCGGCCAACCTGGCCGGGATTCTGTATGTTGATTTTTAGTTGTTCTATTTGTTTATCAACAAAGCATACCGGCTACTTCCAAAAAAGAAGTAATAATAATAACTCCAGTATGATTTTGTAAATGTCATGTAACAAATGTAGTTGTCTCTTTGCTTAAATCCAATAGCAAATTAAAACTATTTCCGGCTGCCCCCGCTTTCTGCATCATTCATCCTGATTTTCCGGCCCCTGTAATTCTTACCATCAATGGCTTTTATCATTTTTTTACCAGCTGAAGGTTCAATTTCAATCCAACTTGTCATTTCCTTCATATCGATCCTGCCCAGCACTTCCTTCTTCAAATCACTCATATCGAGAATGAATTGTAAAAAACTGGCTTTGTAAAAGCCATCTTTTGTTCCAAGGTTCACAAATAAACGCTGGTAATTTCCACCGCCGCCAAAACTTCTGCCGCTTGTATCCCTGTCTCTTGGTGAGGCAGGCCTTTCTGCTCTTTCTCCCCTCCTGTCAGTTCTTCTATCGTCACCCCGCATATTCAGATCGGCAGCATTTTCATAATATTTCAAAAAACGATCAAATTCTAATGCGGCAACTCTTTGTAAAATTTCTTCTTTTTCTATTTCTCCAAATTTCTCCCGAAGTGTGGGCAGGTATGTTTCATATTGTCCATGACTGATATCTGCACTCAGCATTTTATCTATGAAATTAAAAAACTGTTTACGGCAAACATCTTTACCGGTAGGAATATCCATTTTATGAACCTTTGCATTCAATATTCTTTCTATCTGCCGCAGCCGGTATGTTTCTTTAGGTG
>JBKJLR010000263.1:0-3937 GCA_046596865.1 Chitinophagaceae bacterium | reverse complement strand
TCCGATGTTTTAAATGCCTACGGTCCCAGTGTTGTAGATCCCCGCAGCGGCGAAATTATGGAAAGTCATATCGGCTGGTTTCATAACGTAATGAAATTGCTCCGTAACTGGTATATGATACAAGCAGCTGCTATAGATCCCCGTGCCCGTAAAATGGTTTTCGATGACGAACTGATGGGACAATTGATACGTTTTGTTTCATCACATGAAGTTGGACATACGTTGGGATTACCTCATAATTTTGGTTCTTCTGCAGGAGTTCCTGTTGAGAATTTACGGAATAAAGCCTGGGTGGAAGCCAATGGCCATACTCCCAGTATAATGGACTATGCCCGTTTTAATTATGTAGCCCAGCCTGAGGATAATATAACTGCCGCTGGAATATATCCCCGCATAGGTGAATATGATAAATGGTCTATTGAATGGGGATACAGGTATTTGCCTGATGCAAAGACACCGGAAGAGGAAGTACCGGTATTAGATCAGTGGATTGAAGCGAAAGCAAATGACAAGCGATATTATTATGGACGACAGGGGCAACCAGATGACCCCCGTGACCAAAGTGAAGCTATTGGTGATAATGCAATGAAAGCTTCATTTTATGGGATCAAAAACCTGCAACGTATCGTTCCGAATTTAATTTCCTGGACTAAAAGTCCTAATGAAGATTATGGAGATCTCACCGAAATTTATAACGAAGTAGTGGGTCAATTTCGCAGGTATATTGGTCATGTGAGTTATAATTTTGGCGGTGTGTATGAAACCCTGAAAAAGAATACCCAGCAGGGCAGTGTATATGAATTTGTAAATAAGGCCACCCAAAAGGAAGCCATGGATTTTATAAATAAGCAAGTCTTTACAACTCCCACCTGGCTCATTACTAAGGATATAATGGATAAAACTGGTATGAACCCTGCCGCTACTATTTTAAGTTTGCAGGAAAGTGCGTTGAGCAGAGTGCTTAACACAAATACAATGAATAAACTGCTTAATGCAGAAACACAAATAGGAGCCCAGGCGTATACGTTATATGACATTTTAACTGACCTTAAGCAAACAGTGTTTACAGAACTCCTTTTCAAAAAGCCGATTGATATTTATAGGCGGAACCTCCAGAAAGCCTATATAGAAAGACTGGGGAGTATCATTAACCCTGCTTCATCCGGCAGTGCGGTAACGATCGTTGTAAACACAAGTGGATCAGATACCAAGAAATCGGATATTTTATCTTTTCTAAAAGGTCATGCCCGTGAATTAAAGACACTGGCAGATGCAGCTGCTTTAGGTACTGCTGACAAAGGAAGTAAATATCATTTACAGGATATAAGTGACAGACTGGCTAAAATGCTGAATCCTAAATAAATAGATTAGACCTTTGCTAATAATACTTTAAAAAATAAAGGTCTGAAAGTATGAAGCAGTTCCGCCCGTCGGGACTGCTTCATACTTTAATTTAGACTTTGCCCGGTGACTTCTCTGACTTATCTTTGCACCCCGTTTAAAAAAGCGGTAGTTCTTCTACAGTCCCTTTATATACATGAGGGACAAAAATTTCCTGAAGAGGTTCGACAAAGGTCTCCCTGTGGAGAATGCCTCAAAGGTGTAATATTAAATACTGGGTAACATGCCTAAAGTAAAAACAAACTCCAGTGCCAAAAAACGCTTTAAAGTGACTGGCACGGGAAAGATTATGCATCAGAAAGCTTTCAAACGTCACATCCTGACAAAGAAATCCAAGAAACGTAAACGTAACATGCGTAAAGACGGAACGGTAGCAGACTCACATCTGCACTTTGTAAAACGTCTATTAAGGCTCAAGTAACACGGCACAAGGAACAAGCCCTCTTGTACCTTGACCCTTGTACCTTATTTCGGAAATTAATCTTTAACAAACTTAAATTTAAGATATGCCTCGTTCAAAAAATGCAGTGGCCTCCAAAGCCCGCCGCAAAAAAATAATAAAACAAGCCAAAGGTTTTTATGGCAAACGTAAGAATGTATATACCGTAGCCAAGAACGTTGTGGAGAAAGGTATGACCTATATGTTTGTAGGCCGTAAGCTGAAGAAAAGAGAATACCGCACACTGTGGATTGCCCGTATCAATGCGGCGGTCCGTGCAGAAGGAATGACCTATTCTGTTTTCATGAATAAACTGCAACAAAAAGGAATTATGCTGGATAGAAAAGTATTAGCTGATATAGCTATGAACAATCCCGAAACTTTTAAGAGCCTGATTGATTCTGTAAAATAGACTGGCTTTAAAATAAAAAAAAGTCTCCAGCCGTAAGGGTGGAGACTTTTCTGTTTGTATTAAGACGGGATTTAACGAATACCCAATACTTAAATAAATCAGTTTAGTCTCCCGTCTGTATTCTTTTAAAAGATGTTTTGTCCCAATAGAGAATAAACGATGCCTTTTCAAAATACTCTACGTTGATGCCATCACCTTTTAGTTTTATCTTTTTTGTTTTTTCGCCATCTATACCTTCAATAACAGATTTAGCGACTGTCGAAATAGCGGCATCTTCCAATACATCTTCATTCCAAAACAGGATGTTATCCGCTGCAAGTATGATGGCAATCTGATAATTACTTTTTAAACTGTCAGTCACTACTGCTGCCATATCTTCTTTACCATCTGCATTGAAGTCGCCTTTAGCAATGTAAGGGTAGTTGGGAATATCTTTTCTTTTGGGAACGATAAAATAATCAAACGCATCTTTCATCCATTTGGCTTCTTTATCATTCAGTACATGCCAGCTGTTTTCAAACCTGGCTTTGAGCATTTGATTTACTGCTTCCTCATCAGGCGTTATGTGGGTAGGAGGGCTGTCTTTAACTACTGTCGGTGTTTTTACAGTGTCGCTGTAGGTTTTTCCTGTGCTATCATGTTGTAATTCTTTTTTTACTTTCGAAGAGTCCTGTCCGCAAGCCAGGAGGGATAGAGCAGCAATAAAAATGAGAAATCGCATGGCAGTAGTTTTGGTAACACAATTTCAGCCAGAGCCGGCTGAATAATGGTTTATAGTTGGAAGTTAATATTTTTTACCTCAAATTTCTCCAATCTTATATTTTTGTGGCGACAAAAATAATTACTGGCCTAACTCACTTGTTCAAAAATGACAAATTCCTACCACGACCTTGTAAAGCAAACTTTCAAATTCCCGCAGGACGGTATTGAAGTGGATGAAGGCAACCTGTATTTCAATGGCCTTGATTTGAATGCCTTGGTTGCCAAATACGGTACCCCGCTGAAGCTAACGTATCTGCCAAAGATCGGCATGCAGATAAAAAAGGCAAAAACCATGTTTGCGAATGCATTTAAGAAACATAAGTACGAAGGCAAATATTTTTACTGTTATTGTACCAAGAGTTCTCATTTCAGTTTCATAGTGGAAGAAGCACTGAAAAGTGAAATTCATTTAGAAACTTCCTACGCATATGATATTGAGATTATCAAGAAACTGTATGCCAAAAAGAAAATTAACAAGGATATTCACATTATCTGCAATGGCTTTAAGCAAAAGGGCTATACCCGTCGTATTGCTAATCTCCTGAATTCAGGTTTCTCCAATGTAATTCCTGTACTGGATAATAAAGAAGAACTGAAAGATTATGCGGCTTCGGTAAAAGTTCCGTTTAAATTAGGTATCCGGGTAGCGGCAGAAGAAGAACCCAATTTCCCTTTTTATACTTCAAGACTGGGCTTTCGGGCCAAAGATATCCTGGAATTTTATGTGGACAGGATAGAAGGGTATGAAAGCAAATTCCAGTTAAAGATGCTGCACATTTTCCTGAACAAAGGCATTAAAGATGATATTTATTATTGGAGTGAACTAAATAAGGTAATCAATTTGTATTGCCAGTTAAAAAAGATCTGCCCGGAACTGGATTCTATTAACATCGGCGGTGGCTTTCCTATCAAACATTCGCTGG
>JBKJLR010000229.1:0-2715 GCA_046596865.1 Chitinophagaceae bacterium | reverse complement strand
TTTGGCTCTTTTGAGAAGTGAGTGGGTAAACAAGATTAAGTAAAATGGTTTTCAACACGCTTTGATAGTGATAGAATTCATTTAAAACTAGTTTTTTTAGGAATAAATCATGCAACTAGAAGCTCTATTTACGGAGGCCTTGGGTATCAAAGCCCCTTGGAAAATAACATCACTCACATTTGATTCTGTAAAAAGGAAACTTAACATACAAGTTGATTTTGAGCGTGGCACAACATTTGAATATGAAGATCCCGAGACTGGTAAGAAGGAAAATTATAAAGCGTACGATACTGTTGAAAAGACTTGGAGACACCTTAATTTCTTTGAACATGAATGCTACTTGCATGCAAGAGTTCCTCGTGTAAAGCCAAAAGATGGTGGAATAAAAATGATACTGCCGCCATGGAGTGGCTTTTCAAATGGGTTTTCTCTACTTTTTGAAGCTCTGGCTCTACAGTTATGTAAAAATATGCCTGTTGATCAGGTCTCTAAAATATTAAACGTATCAAATCATAGACTTTGGACTGTCATGGATCGTTATGTGGAAATGTGCTTACAAGAAGCTGATTATGGTGAAGTAAATGCCATAGGAACCGATGAAACGTCGCTCAAAAAAGGGCACAATTACATAAGTTTATTTGTTGATTTGAAAGAAAAAAAGACAATTTATATAGCTGAAGGAAAAGATCATACTACTGTAACGAATTTCGTTAAAGATTTTGAGATTCATGGCGGTAAAAGAGAAAATATACAGGATGTTAGCTGTGATATGTCACCTGCATTCATCAAAGGTATAACACAAGAATTACCAAATTCAAAAATTACTTTTGATAAATTTCATATATTAAAAAAAATCAACGAAGCTGTAGATGATGTACGTCGATCAGAAATCAAATTTAACCCAATTCTTAAAGGTGCACGCTTTCTATTATTAAAGAATGATTATAATCTAACTGTTAAACAACGTGAAAAAAAGGAAAGTTTTAGCACGTTAAACCTGAAAACCATGAAGGCTGTGCATATTCGAGAAAATTTTCAAGAAATCTATAAAGCAGGAACGTTTGAGGAGTTTAAACTTTTGCTGAAGAAATGGTATTTTTGGGCGAGTCATTCACGAATTGCTCCTATGCTTAAGGTTGCCAAAATGGTAAAGAAGCACTGGGATGGAATACTTCGGTGGAAAGAAAGTCAAATTAATAATGGGATTCTTGAGGGACTTAACTCGGTTATTCAGGCGTCTAAGAAAAAAGCAAGAGGATACAAAATTAAACATTTTAGAACTGTAGCTTTTTTACTTACTGGAAAGTTAGAACTAAGCAGGTTTAATCCGCATCTACCCACTTAGATTTTACAAGAGCCAATATTTTTTTATCCTCTCCCATTCCTCTTTTAATTAATCTTCAATCAATAATTGTTAGACTTTGCTCCTCTTGCTTTTTTTCGATTCCTAACCATATAACTAAACGGTCAATCATTTGAGCAAAGGCACCATTTCCTAACACATTCGCACATGTTATAACGGGGTCGAATAATATATATAGACCTGTAATGAGGGAGAGCATGTCTGTGTTAAATCCTAGATGCTCTTCCAATATTGGCAACATGACGATAATGCCTCCACCCGGTATGGCCGCTACCGAAAATTTTGCTATTACAAAATAGAAGACAAAGATCAAATATTGCCATAAAGATGGTTCGGCCATGCCATAACTTTTGAGAACGGCATAAGCAAAAATAGGAATAGCAAGGCAATCTCCGACCAGATGAACATTGACTGTTGCGGGAATAACGGAATTCGCGATGTCCTTATTTTTTGAATTGCTCTCGGCGCCAATAATCATGAGAGGCATACTGGCTGCGCTAGACATGGTGCTAAAACCACTGATGGCAGCTGGTAGCATGTTCTTAAGACTATTGATAAATTGAGATATATTTCCGCGATTTATCAAAAAATAGGCCAATAGAAGATAAGTCAACTGAGCGATGGCAATCATAGCAAAAATCGTTGTATAGTCCTTGGCGATGAGAGTCATAACGCCATCATATTGAAGTTTGATGACAAAGCCTGCGACAAATAGCGGGATGAGTGTAACAATTCCCTTCAAAATATAGGAAATAATACGTTCCATTTGAAAGGATACAACTCGTCCCCATACTGGAAAAAATGTCGCAGATACAAGGCCTAAAATGATGCCTGCAAACATGGCTTTGTCATTGGCAATAAATTTGCCAAAATCAATGGACCATAAAGGAGCGAGTCCATTGGATTCATGGGGGGCAATCATAGATAGTTCAAATCCATAAATCCATTGACCAACATAATGGCTCAAGAAGGTCGAAAGGAAATTTGAACAGCACACCAAAGCCAAAATGAGTGCAATAATTCGTGTGGCTCCCCCTGCTAATACATTTAAAGCTTTGAAAAGGAGGCCAAAAATAAGGAAGGGTAAAAGGAAAATGATCAAAGATTTTATAGTAAGGCTGAGGGAATATAGAAGTTGTTTCAATCCTAGAGGCAGGAAAGGATCAAGACAAATAATGGCTGTAATTATAGCTATTAAAATAAATGGCATTTTTCGGAACATAGGGTTTCTCCTTTAATAAAGGTGATAAAAATATATAAATGATGAAAATTGGGTGTGAGGAATTATTACCGGTCGCGACCGGTTGAGGTGGTGGTGAAGAAAGAGATTGTGCAGTGTAATATAAGCGCGA
>JBKJLR010000023.1:0-11383 GCA_046596865.1 Chitinophagaceae bacterium | reverse complement strand
GGCATTTGTTCCCTGTAATCGAACTATGATAGGAATATTGATATTGCCAAGTTTTTGATACGCATCAATAACACCCTGTGCCACCCGGTCGCAACGAACGATACCACCAAAGATGTTGATAAGGATTGCTTTTACGGCCGGGTCTTTTAAAATTATTTTAAAACCGGCTTCTACTGTTTGTGCATTGGCACTTCCACGTACATCTAAAAAATTAGCTGGTTCACCACCGCTTAGTTTTATCATATCCATAGTGGCCATGGCCAACCCGGCACCATTAACCATACAACCGACATTCCCGTCTAACTTTACAAAATTCAAATTGTATTTACCTGCTTCTACTTCGGTGGGGTCCTCTTCTGTTGTGTCTCTGAGGGATGCAAGATCCGCATGGCGCATCAATGAGTTTTCATCCAATCCCATTTTGCAGTCAACCGCTATAATTTTATTATCTGATGCTTTAAAAAGCGGATTAATTTCCAGCATGGAACAATCTAAACCTACATAGGCATTATAAAGATTGGTGACAAATTTTACACAGTTTTTAAATGCTTCCCCGCTTAACCCGAGGTTGAAAGCGATCTTTCTTGCCTGGAAACCTTGTAAACCACCGGAAGGATGCACCCATTCTTTAAATATTTTTTCCGGCGTATCATGTGCCACATCTTCGATGTTCATTCCACCTTCCGTGCTGTACATAATTACGTTCTGACCTTTACTGCGATCAAGCAATATGGAGAGATAAAATTCTTTTCTTTCACCTGGCCCATCGTAATACATGTCTGCTGCCACAAATATTTTATTAACCACTTTACCTGCCGGTCCCGTTTGTATGGTCACTAACGTTCCACCCAATATTTTACCCGCAAACTCCTGTATATCTTCTAATGATTTGGCCACTTTCACACCATTGATCCCATTTTCTTTTACCGTTCCTTTACCACGGCCACCCGCATGTATCTGTGCTTTTACAATTGCAAACTTGCTCCCGGTTTGGGTTTTTATCTGTCTGTAAGCATCTTCAGCTTCCTGCACAGTGGTACAAGCGAAGCCTTCCTGTACGGGAACATTATATTTTTTTAATAATTCCTTGGCCTGGTATTCATGGAGATTCATTAGTGAAAGTTTGGGGCGAAGATAAGAAAACAGATGATAGAGAATAGGTGACAGATAATAGTTAGTCTCACTCCGCTATGACCCCGGTTATCAAATCTACGATTCGCTTCTCATAAAGCAAAGGTGTGCAAGACTTCACCATACAAAAGAATAAAGGTGGAGCGGGGTTGTAGGTGATGCTGTATCTTTCATCTATGAAGGGGTTGTTTTTTTATTGTTGCTTACTTTTTTTCTCCTGCCAGTCAGTTAAAAAAATGCATTGGCCGGAAAGAAGCTCATCCCTTAGCGGTATTGATTTTTATCACCAGGCTTTTGCCATGAAATGGGCAGGAAGGGATTCTTTTGCAATAAAAGAAATAATGGCAGGAAATGTACCTTCCTTTCTGAAAAAATTTGTAGCCGTTAATGTGTCAATCATTGATTCGATAACCCGTAAAACAATTAAAGCCACTTACTATGTATCTCCTGACTATTTGAGTATTGGCACCGATGCTGATTGGGCAAGAATAAACATTACACCCAATGCCGCTCAAAAAATTGCCGACAGTTTTCATTGTTTTTTGCCGACCAGGAAAATGGTAGATGATATTTACCAGGCAGCGAAAGTAAAATTAGAGCCAGTGCCGATGTATGCTTTCCGGGATAGTACACCTACCATGTGGCAACATCATTTGATAGTGGAAGGACAACGCAAGGGCCGAAATGGTTTGATCGCCGGCATTCAAAAGGATGTGGTTATCAGCGGAAAGATATTAAGAGACGGCAGGCCTGATAGAGTTGCTATTTATGGTTGGCATAAATTGGATGGCAAACCCATTCAGCCATTATATACAGGCCACATCAACTGGTGGGTGGATTACAGCCAGGGAATACGGCTGGTCTATCAAAAAATAAAAGTAGAAGCCCGTCCGAACGGATCATCCGGGCGGAGTAAATGGATGGACTATAAAGATGTGCTGAAAGACCCCCGCCTGCAAAAGCTTTTATGCGACGAAGCGTTTTGCGATTTCTATCGCTATAATTATTAGGGCAGAAAAATTTTACTTACGTTTGCAGCTTGTCCTCCGTAGTTTTAACGAAGGTGGAACTCAATTAATTTTTATGGGAAAAAAGGCCTTGAAACAATTTAATGAGACGGTAAAATTTCTGAAGAAACAGTATAAAGAAACCCCCACTGTCGGCATAGTGCTGGGAAGCGGCCTCGGCAATTTTGTAAATGAAATTGCCATCGAAAAAGAAGTGGCCTATGAAGACATTCCCAATTTTCCGGTGTCAACTGTCGAGGGTCATAAAGGGAAACTGATTTTCGGAAAGCTGAGTGGTAAAACAGTTGTAGCGATGGCCGGAAGGTTTCATTTTTATGAGGGTTATTCAGCGCAGGATGTTGTATTTCCTGTTCGGGTTATGAAATTGCTGGGTGTTGAAACGTTGTTATTGTCCAATGCAGCCGGTGGGGTTAATCCCTCCTATAAAGTAGGTGATATAATGATCATCAAAGATCATATCAGCCAGTTTACTCCGAATCCATTGATTGGAAAAAATATTCCAGAGTTTGGCCCCCGTTTTCCTGACATGAGTGAGCCTTATAAAAAACACCTGATTGAAAAGGCTAAAGCTATTGCTACTGTACACAATTTTGATGTGAAAGAAGGAGTTTATCTTGCCGTAACCGGGCCAACATTTGAAACAAGAGCTGAATATAAACTCATACATGTTCTTGGTGCCGATGTAGTAGGTATGAGTACCGTGCAGGAAAGTATTGTTGCCAATCATGCCGGTATGCAAGTATTTGCTATGAGTGTCGTTACTGATGTTGGTATCCGGGAGGAGGAAAACATCATTACTCATGAGGAAGTACTGGAAGCGGCTAAACTTGCTGAACCCAAGTTGGCTACTATATTTAAAGAACTGGTGGCAGCTATTTAATTAACAATTATAATACTGAAGTTTACCTTTGCCAAGCTAATTTGCAAAGGTTTTTTATTTCATTAAAGTTCATTGAACTGGCCAACAAGTTTACATACCTGTTATTTATTTTATTGCTGACTTTTTCTGTGACTGCATTTTCACAGGAGCCGGGTATCCGTCGTGTTGGTGACAGAGTTAGGCAAGTGGGAGGCAACATCCGCACCGGTAGTTCCGCAGGTGGTACTGACAGCCTGCGGCACCGGGATAAAAATGAGGATTCTATCACTATCAGTTTCAGGTATCTTGATTCTACCCGCAATTATAAATTAGATTCTTCGATTGGTGATTTCACCCGGCGGTTTCCCGTTCCGGCAACATACATTAATTTGGGTAACACAGGTAATGCTGCCCGGTCACTATTATTCTCTCCGAATTTTTCAGCTGGCTTCGATCCGGGTCTTCATGCATTTGATCTTTATAAATATAAATTAGAAAAAGTCCGGTTTTTTAATACGACACGGCCTTATTCAGAGATCACTTACCAGTTAGGAAGCCGGGTAGAGCAGATCATCGAGTTGATGCATACACAAAACCTGAAGCCCAACTGGAATGTTTTGTTTCAATACCGGCTGATCAATTCACCGGGTTTTTTTAAAAGCCAGAAAACCAATCATAATAATTATTTGCTTAGCTCCTGGTTTCAATCCGTAAACAAACGGTATAATAATTATTTAGTATTGCTGGGAAACAAAATGCAGACAGCCGAGAACGGAGGCATCGTGGATACATTTGATTATTTAAACAGTAGTATTTATAAAGACCGGTTTAATATTCCCACCAAATTGGGTGGTGATGATCCCTTTTCTTCCAATTTTTTTACAACCAAAATTAACACGGGAAATAAATACAACGAGTTCTCAGCTTTGCTTCGTCAGCAATATGATTTAGGCCGGAAAGATTCTGTAGTAACAGATTCAACGGTACTTCCTCTTTTTTATCCCCGCCTTCGTTTTGAACATACTTTTCAGCTGGATAAATATTCTTATACTTTCCAGGATTATCTGGGCGACTCCGTTTATTATAAAATTAACTACGACACCACCCTGCGACGGCGCATTGATACCTTTATAGTAAGAGACAGCTGGAAGATAATTGCCAATGATTTTTCTGTTTACCAGTTTCCTGATGCTAAAAATCTGCAGCAGTTTATTAAACTGGGAGTGCTGCTGCAAAATATCTCCGGTGAGTTTGCTTCGGGTCAAAAAAGTTTTGTGAATACAGTTGGCCATGCTGAATACAGGAATAAGACCCGCAACCTCCAATGGGACATCATAGCAAATGGAAAATTATATTTTACCGGATTAAATAAAGGAGATTACCAGGCACATATCAGTTTACAAAGGTTACTGGGAAAAAAGATTGGCTACCTGCAGGCAGGGTTTGAAAATACTAGCAGAACGCCTTCCTTTATATTTGACAAACGCAGTAGTTTTTATTTTCTCAAAACAGCAAAAGACTTTAAAAAAGAAAACAACACTCATCTTTTTGCCTCTTACTTTTTGCCTTCCTTTAAATTAAAAATTACCGGCCATTATTACCTGTCAACTAACTATACTTATATAAGACGCTACTACCAGTTGCAGCAGGAAGCTGCTTTGTTCAATGTATTGCAGATTGCTGTGGAGAAAACCATTAAACTGGGTAAGCGGTGGAACTGGCATGCTGAATTGTATTTTCAACAGGCTGTAGGTAATGCACCCATTCATATACCTGTTTTTTATACCCGAAACAGGATCGCCTATGAAGGAAATTTTGGTTTTAAAAACCTCAACATTGCCATGGGGGCCGAATTTCGTTATCGCTCTGCTTATAAAGCCGATGGTTACTCACCTGTGCAGGGCCAGTTTTATTACCAGGATAGCATCACCATCAGAAATCCACTGCCGGATATTACAGCGTATGTTCATTTCCGCATCCGGCCTTTCAAGACCTTTTTCAGAGTTGAAAACCTGAATGCTGCCCGGAAGATGCCCAATGGTGGCTTTGGGTTTACCAATAATAATCTCGTGGCCCCGGGCTATGCCTTACCGGGTCTCCAGTTCAGGCTGGGGGTGTATTGGAGCTTTGTTAATTGACTGTCAATTATCTGCCACTGATAAAGATCATGTAGGTTTACTGAATTTTGCTATTATCTTTGTAGAGCTTTTATGAAGAAGATAATTTTTTCTATATCATTCCTTTGCTATTTTGCCGTTACCAGCGGAATTGTTATCAATACACAATATTGTATGAAGAGGCTGGTTGCGGTTCATTTATTTGACGCAGCAGAAATTTGCGGAAAATGCGGTATGGACACTTTTGATTCCGACGGGTGCTGCAGAGGGGAGATAAAGGTAGTAAAGCTTCAGCAGGATCAAAATACAACAGCTTTTTCTTCTATTGTTATTCCTACTATTGAGGAGTTGGTTTCTGTACCATCTCAATTTATAATTACTTCCTTTCAAAATATTGATGTACAACATCATTTCCACAATCATTCTCCACCTCTTTTATCTGAGCAGGATACTTACCTGCAGAATAATGTTTTTCGGATTTAAGATTATTACATCTTCAGGCCTATTCCTATTGGGATAGCCAGTTATTACTTGTATTTTACAACGTAGTATGTATTATTTAAACAAATAGTTAGAACTAATTTTTTTGAATCTTAAATTAATTATAATGAAAACATTACAAATATTTTCCCTCGCCCTTGTATCGCTTGCTTTTGCCTCTGTTACCCATGCACAGGCAAAAACCGAAACTTTTAAAGTATCGGGAAACTGCGGAATGTGTAAATCCAAAATTGAGAAGGCAGCTAAGGAAGCCGGTGCTAAATCAGCTGCATGGGATGCAGATACGAAAGACCTTACTATCACCTACATCAGTAGTACTACCAATACAGCTAAAATTCAGGAGAAAATAGCCAAGGTGGGGTATGATAATGCTGGTGTTAAAGCATCTACGGAGTCATACAATAAATTGCATGGTTGCTGCAAGTATGAAAGAAGCACTACGGAAAAGAAAGCATCCTGCTGCAGTGATGAAGCAAGTTGTAATCATAGTGATGCCAATCATAATTCAGCAAAAGCTGATTGTTGCAAAGATGGTAAATGCTCTATGCCCGGTCATGATGGTAAGGATTGTTGCGTAAAGATGGATTGCTGCAAAGATGGTAAATGCACCAAAGAAGGTCATAGCGGGAAGGATTGCTGCAAAAAATCAGAATAAAAGCTATACAAAAATACGGTATGAAAAAACTGTTATTTATATTGATAATAGCTCTTTCGGCTGTGGCATCACAGGCTCAGTTTACAAAAGCTACTTTGCAGGCGACGGGCCTTACCTGCGCCATGTGCAGTAATGCTATTAATAAAGCATTGAAAAAAGTTCCTTTTGTTGCGTCTATCCAATCCGATATTAAGAATTCAGCATTTAATATAGTCTTTAAAGAAAATGCAGAGATTGATATTGATGCCTTGCAGGAAGCGGTGGATGATGCAGGCTTTTCAGTTGGGAGCTTGAAACTGACAGGCACATACAACGAAATGAAAATTGGAAAAGACCAGCATGTAAAGATTGGTAATGAAAGTTTTCATTTTTTGAATGCAGACAACCAGGTGTTGGTTGGTGAGCAAACAATAACCGTGGTGGACAAGAATTTTGTAACGGAAAAACAATTCAAAAAATATAGTGCCACTACAAGGATGAGTTGTATGCAAACAGGGAAAGCAGCCGGTTGCTGTGTTAAAGATGGCATGGCTGACGGCGAAAGAGTTTACCATGTTATTATATAGAAAAATTCAGGCTTCTTCTCAACTGTTGAGAAGAAGCCTTTTTTAAATTTGCACTATGAAAGTATTTATCACTTTATTCTGCTTTTTTTTATTGATTGGCGCTGTAACAGCTCAGCCCCGCCAGGGACAATTGGCTGAAGAAATTATATTGCCAACAGTAACCGGAGATAGTATTCGGTTATCATCTTTAAAAGGTAAAGTGGTATTGCTTGATTTCTGGGCATCCTGGTGCGGTCCGTGTCGTATCGCCAATAAGGGCCTTATTAAACTATATCCCAAATTCAAAGAAAAAGGTTTCGAAATTTTAAGTGTTTCTCTGGATAATGATAAAGAAGACTGGATAAAAGCCATAAAAAAAGATAAAGTGACATGGTTGCAGGTAATAGATCCCGGGGGGTGGGAAACCCCAACGGCTATTAACTGGCGCATAGATGCATTGCCGACCTCTTTCCTGATCGATAAGGAAGGAAGACTGATTGCTATGGACCTGGAAGGCAAAGATTTGGAGAAGGTTTTAAAACAACTTATTGATAAATGATTAAGCCTGTCATATGAAAACAGGATTTATTTTTCTGCTTATTCTTATCACCGTTAAATTGAATGGCCAGGAATTGTATGTATTTACTGAACCGGCTTCCAATATGCCCGCAAATTCTATCAGTTTTAAATTGACTGATCATTTAGTAACCAGTGATAAAATTTACAATCGTTTTTCACACAGGCTGATGCCACAATTAATGTTTGGAGTCAGTAAAAAATTGATGCTGCATGCGGCTGTAACTATAAGCAACATGCATACCCCCGATTTCAAATATGAGTCGTTTAACCTGTATGCCAAGTATCGTTTTCTTTCCAATGATGATATACATAAACATTTCCGGATGGCGGTTTTTGCGGATGCTTCTGCCACCAAAGCCCCGTTTCATTATGATGAAATAACCCTGATGGGGGATAAGAGTGGTATCGAAGCCGGTATCATCGCCACACAACTCTGGAACAAGTTTGCTTTATCAGGAACAGTAAGCCATACGCAGGTACTGGATAAATCAAGAAACAACAAAGTGATTTATGTTCCCGCCCGAAATTATAAATCTATTAATTATTCATTATCGGCCGGCTACCTGTTATTGCCCAGGGAGTACACTGATTATAAGCAATTGAACATAAACCTTTACACAGAAATATTGGCGCAGCAGACGCTGGATCATAAAACATATTATGCAGATATTGCTCCGGCTTTGCAGTTCATCTTCAACAGCAATGCAAAATTGAATATAGGTTACCGTTTCCAGGCAAACGGCAATATGCAGCGGATGTCCACCGATAGCTGGCAGGTAAGTTTTGAAAGAACTTTCCTTAGTGCATTGAAACAGAAATGATTGTTATGTAATGACCGATAAGGCAGTTTTTTCAAAAAAGACTGCCTTTTTCTTTTGCCGGAACCCCAGGGTTTATTATATTTGACTAAATATATTTTTAGTCTTGTCTAAAAAAATGTTTAGAATACATTAACAATGAAAAAAATAATTGTGCTTTTGCTTTTGTTAACAGGCATTATTGCCTGCAATAAACTATTGCCAGGTGTTCCCGGGGATGATGAGATATTGGATGGTCCGGTAGCAGGATTGACCCCGGAACAAAATGCAGTATTTCTCCGGGGGGATATTGCTTTCAACGATGAAGTTTTTACTGCGGCTACAGGCCTTGGCCCAATCTTCGTTGCCACATCCTGCGGTAGTTGTCATGCAGGCGATGGGAAAGGGCATCCCTTTACAATGCTTACCCGTTTTGGACAAACGAATGCTTCCGGTAACCAGTTTCTTAATTCAGGTGGCCCACAATTACAACACCGGGCTATTCCTGGTTTTCAACCAGAGCAAATACCCGCAGGGGCTACTTCTTCAAAGTTTGTACCACCAGCGAATACGGGCCTTGGATTTCTTGATTTTGTTCCTGATGCAACTTTAATTGCATTAAGCGACGAAAATGATATAAACGGTGACGGCATTTCCGGACGCCCCAATTGGATAACTATTCCATCTTATGCGTTGATTCGTTTGGCCCCCATTGTACAGAATGGAAAATATATCGGCCGCTTTGGAAAAAAAGGAGCAGCTTATAATCTGTTGCACCAAACTGCAAATGCTTATAATCAGGATATTGGTATTACCTCAATTTTCGAATCTTTTGATACATATAGTGGTTTATCAATTGATCCCGAAATTTCTACCCAACGGGTAAATGATGTAGTATTTTACTTACAAACATTAAAAGCTCCGGTGCAGCGTAATCAAAATGGTGGCGATGTGCAGAGTGGACGGCAACTATTTCTTAATACCGGTTGTGGTAATTGCCATACACCGCAACTAACGACGGGACTTTCGTCCATTGCGGCATTGTCAAACAAAACCTTTTCTCCATTCACTGATATGCTACTCCATGATATGGGGCCAGGTTTAGATGATGGTTACACGGAAGGCTCAGCCACCACTGCTGAATGGAAAACACCACCACTGTGGGGATTGGGGTTGTCAAAAAACTCGCAAGGGGGTCAATACTTTTTATTACATGATGGGCGGGCAAGAAGTATTGAAGAGGCTATTGTATTGCATGGCGGAGAAGCTTCCCAAAGCAGGACAAGATTTCAACAGCTGGCTACGGCAGAGAAGGCCCAACTTATAAAATTCCTGGAATCGCTTTAAAAGATGGATAGAAGAAAATTTATACAGAATAGCTGCACGGCATGTTTATCAGCGACTGCATTGGCTGGCGTATTATCTTCTTGTACAGCTACCCGTTATATAAGTGGGGCGTTGGGTAAAGATGGAATGACAGTTGATGCCAATGAATTTATTATAAAAGAAAACGGCAAAACCGTTTATCGTTCTTTTATCATTGTCCGTAATGAAGCGCTGCAATATCCCATTTGTGTTTACCGGTTCAGTGAAAAGGATTACTCGGCTTTATGGATGCGTTGCACACACCAGGGTACTGAACTACAGGCATCAGGTGATTACCTGCAATGTTCAGCTCATGGAAGCGAGTTTGACAATAAAGGCACGGTTAAAAACGGCCCGGCAGACCGAAACCTTAGGAATTTCCCGGTAACAGTTTCCAACAAACAATTATTTATTGACCTGAGAGCAATATGAAAAGGATATTCCTGATATTATCTATAATAATTACAACAAATGCTATCGGACAGATTGACCCGACGCTGCTCCGGCGGATTCCAACAGATACAAGCAGCACTCAATTGAACATGGATGCTGTGTACAACCGTCCTTTTCTTCAGGTTGGAAAATTACCGGTAGCCCTGGGCGGTTATGCCGAAGCTAATTACCAGTACCTGCAACAAGACGGGATTACGGAAGGGCATCAATTTCAGATGCGGCGTGTATCCATATTCATTTCTTCTTCCATTGCCAACCGGATAAAATTTTTAAGTGAAATCGAATTTGAAGACGGGGCCAAAGAGATATCTATTGAATTTGCTTCTTTGGATATTGAATTCAATCCATTGTTAAACTTAAGAGGGGGTATTGTATTAAATCCTATCGGAGCTTTTAATCAAAATCATGACGGACCAAAATGGGAGTTTGTTGACAGACCCGTTTCTGCTACGCAAATGTTACCCGCCACATGGAGTAATGTGGGGTTTGGATTGTATGGAAAGAAATTTTCCAAGGAGTGGGTGTATGCTTATGAAGCTTATCTTACCAATGGTTTTGATGATAAGATCATTGCTAACAGCGAAAACAAAACATTCCTTCCCGCCAGCAAAGAAAATCCTGAACGTTTTGAAGAAAGCTTTAACGGCAGCCCGTTATTCACGGGTAAAGTGGCGGTAAGAAATAATAAAGTGGCAGAGCTGGGGCTTTCTTATATGGGGGGAGTATATAATAAATACCAGGATGATGGTCTAGTATTAGATAAAAAAAGAAGAGTGAATGTATTTGCCATTGATTTTAATACGACTGTGGCAAAAACAAAAACTTTTATTAATGGTGAATGGGCTTGGGTGAATGTGGATATACCGGATACTTACACTGAACAATTTGGCGAAAAACAGCAGGGCGGATTTATAGATTTTGTTCAACCTGTTTTGAAGAAAAGTATATTTGGTTTTGAGAAATCAGTTATCAATGCTGCATTGCGGTTAGAGTATGTGGATTGGAATAAAGGAAAATTTATTTCTACTGGCGAAAATATTGGTGATCGAATTTTTTCAATTGTTCCTGCTATAAGTTGGCGGCCAACAGCACAAACTGTTCTGCGGTTTAATTACCGGTATAACTGGCAAACAGATATTTTAGGAAATCCTCCTTCTAAACTGGCAGGGTTTCAGTTTGGGTTTGCCACTTATTTTTAATTTTAGTTTAATAGCTCTTTGCAACCTTGTTGACGTTTTACCTTGTCGATTCGTGAAAATTGCAACATAACAATTTTAATACCTTCTTATAAGCTATGTCAATTGTGCAAATTTACTCACCGCATCGGTAGAAACACTGTTTAGTTATTTGTCA
>JBKJLR010000095.1:0-9092 GCA_046596865.1 Chitinophagaceae bacterium | reverse complement strand
GCCGGCTTCTGCTTTCTTTTCTTCGCCTCTAACATAGTCGCCGAACCCCTCAAGAAATTCTTCGTTGGTAGTTTCCAGGGCATCATTTCCTGACATAAGGCTAAAAAGATTGCTTTTAGCTTTTTTTACTTCGTTGTCTGTAGGATTATAGTCACCCAATTCCTTACCGGTAAATTTTTCTTTACCCATTGCTTTTCGAAGAATACTGTCACTTTTCAGACAGCTGGTGTAGGCTCTTTTCAGGAAAATCAACTCAAGACCGCTGTCTTTGGAACCACCTGCTATTTCCTTTTCAGAACGTTTCCACATTAAATATTCGAATGCTTCATTTTTGTTTAGTGTAGTGATATCTATTTCTTTGCCACTGTATTTTTCTTTGTATTTATGATATACCCGGGTAGCTTCGTAAGAGTCCTGCTCTACACTGCGTCCATCACGGCCACCAATAAAATTCCATCCATAGATATCGTCCACATACCCGTTTTTATCATCGTCAATACCATTCCCCGGAATTTCTTTTGGGTTTTTCCAGAGCACTGATTTAAGATCTTCATGGGTAGTGTCGATCCCGGAGTCAATAACCGCTACGATAACGGTTTTGCTTTTAAGTTTTTTTGATTTTACAAAACCATAGGCTTTGTCGACGCTGAGTCCATAGTAGCCGGATGTTGCTTTATCCATCATATGCCAACCTTTGGGAACATCGTCTTTTTGAGCCAGGGTGGCTGAAGTTATTAAGGCACAGATAGCAAATAGAGAGGTACGTTTCATTGAAATATTCATATGTTAGGTTTTATACTACAAAATTGGTGTAAGGGTAAAAATACTGATTACCATTCATACATTTTACATAATAAAAATTGGTGAATTATCGCTTTTTAAGATTTTTTTGACGGATGGCTATTGCATTAGGTTGCCTGTTTATGCTTTAGGAAGAATTTTGTGGATTTATTATACATCAAATTTTATTCCCTGGGCCAATGGGAGAGAAGTGCTGTAATTGATGGTGTTGGTCTGCCGGCGCATATAGGCTTTCCAGGCATCACTACCACTTTCACGGCCACCGCCCGTTTCTTTTTCCCCACCAAAGGCACCCCCGATTTCTGCACCTGATGTTCCAATATTTACGTTAGCAATACCACAATCACTACCGGCTGATGAGAGAAATTGTTCGGCCTCTCTCAGGTTTAATGTCATGATGGAAGAAGATAATCCCTGCGGCACTTCATTTTGAATGGCAATAGCTTCGTCAATCGTTTTATATTTTAATAAATAAAGTATAGGAGCAAATGTTTCATGCTGCACAATTTTGAAACCGGGCTCTGCTTCGGCAATACACGGTTTTACATAACAGCCGCTTTCATAGCCATCCCCGGTTAATTCGCCACCTTCTACTATAAATTTACCACCTTCTGCTTTACATTTTTCAATTGCATCGAGATACATTTTTACTGCATCCTTATCAATCAATGGCCCTACATGAGTCTCTTCATCCAGCGGGTCACCTATCCGGAGTTGGTTATAAGAAGCAATCAATTTATTTTTTACTTTTTCATATATGTCTTCATGAATAATTAATCTTCTTGTAGAAGTGCAACGCTGACCAGCAGTGCCCACTGCCCCAAATAAAGAACCAAGAATGGCAATATCGATGTCCGCATCTTTTGAAATAATGATGGCATTGTTGCCTCCCAATTCTAATAATGCTCTTCCAAGTCTTGCCCCAACTGTTGCCCCTACCGCCTTACCCATCCGGGTAGAACCAGTCGCAGATATTAATGGAATTCTTTTATCAGCAGCCATCCATTCACCCACTTCACGACCCCCTGTGATTAATCCGGAAACTCCTTCCGGAATGTTATTTTTTGTAAATACATCAGCAATAATATTTTGACAAGCAATGCCACACAAAGGGGTTTTTTCAGAAGGCTTCCATAAACATACATTACCACACACCCATGCCAGCATAGTATTCCAGCTCCATACAGCAACCGGAAAGTTGAAAGCAGAAATAATTCCGACGATTCCCAGCGGATGATATTGCTCATACATCCGGTGACCGGGTCGTTCGCTGTGCATCGTGAATCCGTGCAATTGTCTTGACAAGCCAACAGCAAAATCGCAGATATCAATCATTTCCTGTACTTCACCATACCCTTCCTGCAGACTTTTACCCATTTCATAAGAGACGAGTTTGCCAAGAGGCTCTTTATACTCTCTTAAAGCTTCACCAATCTGTCTTACTATTTCTCCTCGTTTAGGTGCAGGCGTTTGCCGCCATTTAATAAAAGCTTCTTCTGCTTTTTTAATAACTGCTTCATAGCTTGCTTTATCAGCGGAAATAACAGAACCAATTTTTTTGCCATCAACAGGAGAGAAGGAGTCAATTGTTTCACCATTAGAATCTATCCATTGCGTGCCGGTACTAACACCTTTATTAGTTGTTTCAATCCTGAGAGTTTTAAGAAAATCCATATAGCATTTTATTGATGCTGCAAAGGTAGGAAAGAGAGTGGGAGATAATAAATGAAAGATAATAGATAATAGTTCCTGAAAGCGGAACTGTCGTGCCCACAGCGGGACGAACTATTATCTGTTAGTTATAAACTGTTAACTTAATTTAATATTGTTCGCTTTCATTTGGAAACTCTTTGCCTTTTACATCTTTGATATACTTCTGCACAGCTGAAGTAGCCTGTTCATGTATATTCAGATATTGACGGAGAAAGCGGGGTTTGAATTCTGTATTTATGCCCAGCATATCATGCATCACTAATACCTGTCCATCGCAATTTCCACCGGCACCAATCCCAATAGTTGGAATTGCGAGGCTTTCAGAAACTTCTTTAGCTAATGCAGCCGGAATTTTTTCAAGTACGATAGCAAAACAACCGGCCTCTTGCAGCAGCTTCGCATCTTTTTTTAACTTATTGGCTTCATCTACTTGTTTTGCCCTTACTGTATAGGTACCGAATTTATAAATGGATTGTGGTGTTAATCCCAAATGTCCCATGACTGGAATGCCCGCTGAAACAATTTTTTTAATACTGTCAAGAGCTTCTTCTCCACCTTCAAGTTTTACGGAATGGCCACCGGTCTCTTTCATGATGCGTATAGCGGATGCTAACGCTATATCTGAATTTGATTGATAAGAGCCGAAGGGCATGTCAACCACTACCAGGCATCTTTCAATACCCCGGATAACAGAAGAAGCATGATAGATCATCTGTTCTAATGTAATAGGAAGAGTTGTTTCATGTCCGGCCATGACATTAGACGCCGAATCGCCGACAAGTATTACATCAATGCCTGCACCATCAATAATTTTGGCAAAAGAAAAATCATACGCTGTAAGCATAGTGATTTTTTCACCGGCGGCTTTCATTTTCAGAAGGGTATTGGTGGTTACTTTCTTTATTTCTTTATTAACTGACATGGAGATAATTTAAAATCAAAAGTAGACAAAATCAAATCTCGATCTCTTTCATTCTTACTTCCTCATACAGGTTGTGAATCAGCCCATCGGCCAAACCAATTTTAGGAACAAAAATCTCCTGGGCATCTGCCCACCGCATTACGTTAATATAAATAAGGAGAGCCGGAACGATTACATCGGCTCTGTCTTCACGGAGTTTATGAAGGCTGATACGTTGTTCAAGGGAAAGATTACTGAATTCTTTATAATAATCTCTGAGCAAATCAAGGGTTAAAGGTTTCCCTTCCTTTCGTTTGGAGATAGAAAATATTTTATTGATGTTTCCCCCCGAGCCAATGGCGGTTACATGGTGGTGCCCTTTTGTTTTTTTTATAATGTATTCTTTCATTGCATCCCAGGTGGCTTCTGTTACCTGGTTTTTTAATAAACGGATAGTACCAATATTAAAAGATTCTTTAAATATCAATTTACCATCGCTGAAGAATGTAATATCTGTACTTCCGCCACCCACATCAACATATAAGTATGATTCGTCGGCAGTCATATTTTCGGCAATATGATTTTCGTAAATAAATGAAGCTTCCTCTTGTCCGCTGATTACCTCAATCTGGATACCCGTTTCTGCTTTTACTTTCTTAATAATATCGGTTGCATTTACCGCATCCCGCATGGCAGAAGTGGCACAGGCTTTAAAGTGTTTTACTTCATAAACATCCAATAAAAGTTTGTAAGATTTTATCGTCTTGACGATCTTTTCCACTTTGGCGGGAGGTATCACTCCTTTATCGAATACATCAAAACCTAAACGCAGCGGTACCCGGACTAATACGGTTTTAATAAAATCAGGTACACCCTGCGGGCCGGAAATTACATCTGTTATTAATAATCTTGCTGCGTTGCTTCCAATATCAATGGCTGCCAGTCTCACGGTTTATCTGTGTTTTTTTATGCAGGTAGTTATATGTTTCTACCTGAGATCGGATTTTCTTTTTTGTCGTGTGAACATAGTCATTGCTCAGTTCATTATCGAGCCATCTTGCTTTTACATTATCCTGTAACTGGATATCAAGTATATCTTTTAATTCCTGTTTTAATTCCTCATGCCATACAGGACAGGTAGCTTCTACACGATGTTCTAAATTTCTTTTCATCCAGTCGGCCGAAGATATATAAACTTTCTCTTTGCCCCTGTTATGAAATACCCACACTCTTGCATGCTCAAGGTATTCATCCACGATGCTGATGGCACGGACAGGTTTTTCATATTTTTTATTCTCTGAAAACATACAGAAAACGCCGCGGATAATTAACCTTATCTGAACACCCGCCCTTGCTGCATCATATAGTTTTAGAATCATATCTTCATCACTCAGCGAATTCATTTTTAACGTAATGGCTGCGGGTTTCTTTTTCCTGGCCTGTTTTATTTCTTCATCTATCAGCCTTAGCATTTCTTTTTTCACAAACATCGGGCTGGGGATAAGTGTCTTGCAATCTTTTAGAAAATTTATTCCTGTCTTGGGTTGTTCCAGGAAATTAAAAATGCGATTGACATCCGCCATTATCTTTTGATTGGCGGTAAGAAGGCAATGGTCCGCATATACTTTTGATGTTTTTTCGTTCAGGTTGCCGGTACTTACAAAACCATACAACAGAAAGTTGTTGTCTTTCATTCTCTTTTTAATCACACAAATCTTTGAATGTACTTTCATGTTAGGTATTTCAATGAGCACTTTGGCTCCTTCCTCTTCTAACCTGTCTTTCCATTCTATGTTTGCTTCTTCTTCGAACCTTGCCCGTAGCTCCAGCATTACTGTAACTTCTTTCCCGTTTCGCACTGCGTTAATAAGTGCATTGATTATTTTTGATTGCTGGGCCAGCCGGTAACAGGTAATTTTGATACTTATTACATCGGGGTCAAAGGAAGCTTCTCTTATTAAATCAATCAATGGTAAAAAAGAGTGATACGGAAAATGCAGCATGATATCTTTTTCTAAAATCACATCTGTTACCCGACGAACGGTTAGCAAAGGATGTTCGAATGGCTTTTTCCTGTTTCTTTTTTCTTTAAACACCTGTTCGGGAAAATCCATGAAGTGGCGAAAGTTGTGAATACGGCCACCCGGTATAAGGTTGTCTCTTTTGGAAAGATTAAGACGCCGGACCAGGTATTCCAATATACCCGCATCCATTTCCCGGTCATAGACAAAACGAACAGGTTTTCCTTTCCTCCGGTTTTTAATTCCTTTTTCAATCCGTTGAATGATATTGGTGGAAACATCCTGGTCTACATCAATCTCTGCATCTCTTGTTACCTTAAATATGTGTGAATGGTATTGATCATAGCCAAAATACGAAAAGATGTCAGGTAAATTGAAGCGAATAACATCTTCCAGCAAAATGATATGACTTTCTTCGGGTTTAGATGGCAAAATGGTAAACCTGCCCAACGTCCTGCTTGGTATTTCAATCAGGGCATATTTCTTTTTTAAAGCACTTTCTTTTTTCCACATTACCACGGCCAGGTAGATAGATTTATCCCGGAGAATGGGAAAGTCCGGAATGTTTTCAATCATCAGTGGAATGATATCTGAGCTTACTTCTTCCTCAAAATAGTTCCGTACAAAATTTTGCTGTTCTGCATTTAATTCTTTTTCCGTTCGCAGAAATATTTTTTGTTCATTTAGTTCTTTTGATACTTCTTCCCATATCCGGTTGAATTCTCCCTGGTGATTCAGCACGGTCATTTGTATCTCATCAACTATTTGCTGGGGATTATTTTCCATGTGCATATTGGCTTTATGGCCAAATTGTATCATGCGCCGGAGGGTAGCCACCCGAACCCGGAAAAATTCATCCATATTATTGGAAAAAATTCCAAGGAATTTTATTCTTTCCCTCAGGGGTACAGTAGTATCCGCAGCTTCCTGTAATACTCTTGCATTAAAAGAAAGCCAACTAATGTCCCGGGCAATTGTTTTTCTCTTGTCGTTATGAGCCATGAGGTAAATTTTGGGAGATAAGTACCTTTTCGCCAAAGCTTTGGGTACACAATAAAATTAATGAACAGTAAGTAAAGAAAGATATTAACTTTTTGGCACTCTAATGTCAGGCTTTTTGATTTGGTCAATGATTGATGTTGTTGAAAATCCTTCCAAAACCGGATTGATAACTACCCGACCTCCATTCTCAATTACTTCTTTTGCACCGGCTATTTGTTCTACTGTATAATCACCGCCTTTTACCAGCACATCAGGCATAATGGCTTTAATAAGTTCAAGTGGTGTATCCTCATCAAACAATACCAATGCATCTACCATTATCAGCGAAGCAAGCATTAAAGCTCTTGAATCCTGGCCATTGACGGGGCGGTTATTACCTTTTAATCTCTTAACCGATGCATCCGCATTTAACCCAACAATTAAAGAGTCAGCTTCTTTAGCTGCTTGTGAAAGAGAAAATATATGTCCCTGGTGAAGTATATCAAACACCCCATTCGTAAATGCAATTTTTGTATTATACACTCTCCACTGAGCTACTTTTTGTAATAGCGAGGGAAGTGTAAAAATTTTATTTGGTATAAGGTCTGCCCTGTTCACTTTGTTTTTTTTTATTATAATAAGGAATGGCTACAAAGCTAATTAAACCGCCAACGACAATGACAGTTGTTTGCGCCAGCCATAATATCCAGCCAAATGCAAGAGCAATCCCTTCATTTAGTCCATACACCTGCATTGTTTTTTGTAAAAGATAGGCATAGGCGCCAATGCCACCCGGGGTTACAATCATGCCTACACTACCGGCAGATAAAACAGTAAAAGCTTCATTGATACCATAGTGTTGTGTTTCCTGCAATGCCATAAAACCAATGTAACCACCCGCAAGATATAAGGTCCACATACTAAGGGTGAGGAAAATAAAGAACCATCTTTTTTTTAAATGCTGAATGGCGCTGACGCCCTGCCAGATGCTTCGCCCGATCCGTTTAAATAATAATCCAAGGTCCGTGAAATTCTTTTTATTCTTTATCATCCAGACAACTAATGCAACAATTATTACTGCTCCAATAATTATGGCAAGCAACGAAGAAGAAATAGTTTTATGTCCACCTCCTTTTTCCGTTCCGGTAGTTACCGGATTGAAAATAGTATCAATTAACTGCGAATAGATATCAGGTTGAATGGCCAGTGTAATACCAAACACTATTAATAAGGTAATGGCATCAATCACTCTTTCCAGAATGATCGTACCAACTAGTTTATCTGCGGGTATTTTTTCATACCGGGCCAGCACGGTACATTTTAATACTTCCCCCAAACGGGGAACGGCCTGGTTGGCTAAATAACCAATAAAGATTGCAAATACAGTATTGGTGGTAGAAGGCTTATAACCTAATGGCTCCATCAGCAGCTTCCACCGGATAGCTCTTATAAAATGACTAAGAAACAGAATACCAAATACCGGGATCAGCAACCAGTATCTCGCTGTTTGTAAAGACGCTTTAATCTGTGATTTATCATTACCCGTTAAATCTTTTACCGACCACCATACCAGGAAAATCCCCAGTCCAAAAAAAAATAAGTATTGAAGTATGGTACGGAAGCGTTTGTTCATCAGTTTCGAAAATAAACTGAACTTTTCAAATGGTCAAATGGTTATTTGAGCAGCATATTGTCGATTAATCTTACTTCATTTATAAATGCGGCCACGAGAGCCACAATTTTTTGTTTGCCATCCCATTCATTAATAACTGAGAGAGTAGTTGCGTCAGCTATTTCAACATAGTCGATGCTGAACCCAGCTTCTTCCAGCATGGTTGTAGCATTCTTTTTTAATTCTGTCAAATCACCCTTTTCAAGATTAACCTTTATCTGTTTCAGGCTATTATAAATTATAGCGGCTGTCTTTCTTTCATCTGTATTTAGCCGCATATTTCTGCTGCTCATAGCAAGGCCATCCGGTTCACGAAGAGTAGGGCAGATGGTTATCTTTATTTTATGATTTTGCTTTAATAATTCAACCAGCTTTTTAATTACCATACATTGCTGGTAATCTTTTTGTCCCAGGTATAAATTATCTGGTTGTACTATCTCCAGTAATTGGTGTACGATCATACAAACCCCCTGGAAATGTCCGGGGCGAAATTTTCCTTCAAGTACGGTTTCTAAATAGCCGAGGTCATAATTTTTTTTTGTGTTTATTCCTTTGGGGTACATTTCTTCTACGGAAGGCAGGAACAAAACATCGCAGCCGGCTTCCTCAAGCATGAAAATATCTTTTTCTAAAGTGACAGGGTATTTCTGAAAATCTGCCGGCTCATTAAACTGCGCAGGGTTCACAAATATGCTGCTAATTGTAACCTGGTTCAGACTTTTAGAAATTTCAATCAAAGAAATATGTCCGGGATGTAAAGCTCCCATAGTAGGGACAAAACCTATTGAATTTTCCATTTTTTGCTGAGAATCAATCCATTTTCCAAGGTCAGCTGCTTTTTTAAATAAGATCATATTAGTAACGGCTTAATCTAAGTTCCTGTAAACATCCCAATCCGGCACAAAATAACTACCTTTGCCCGCCTTTACAAAAGGCATAAATTAAACAGGAAGCCCATGTCAGCAAAGAAAAGAATTTTATTTATTGCCAACGAAATGTCGCC
>JBKJLR010000078.1:0-6927 GCA_046596865.1 Chitinophagaceae bacterium | reverse complement strand
AAACTGAGGATGAGCATTGTAAGCGAGATAAAGCCTTTGATAGTAAAAGAACTTAAAGATTTATACAAACACGATTTCACAGAAACATGACTCACTATCAACTCTACCAAGCCAGAGTTTGAAGGAGATTATACTTTGGTTCTTTTTTCTTTTGTAAAACAATTAAAAAAATCGCCGGAGCAATTAGGTAGTGAGATTGGTGAAGCATTGATAAAAAGTAACCCGGAAATTTTTACTGCGTATAATGTTATAAAAGGTTTTTTGAACCTGACCGTTTCAGACAAGTATTGGCTGGGTTTTCTGCAATCAAATTTCTCCAACAACAAATTTGGCCATAAGCCTGCCAATGGACAGAAAGTAATGGTAGAGTACTCCTCTCCTAACACCAATAAACCTATACACCTTGGGCATTTAAGAAATAATTTTCTCGGTTGGAGTGTTGCGCAAATATTAAAGCAAAGCGGCTATGAAACTATTAAGAGTTGTATTATAAATGACCGGGGCATTCATATCTGCAAAAGCATGATCGCCTGGCAACAGTTTGCAAATGGCGCTACACCGCAATCAACCAATACAAAAGGTGACCATTTTGTTGGCGATTACTATGTGAGATTTAATGATGAGTATAAAAAGCAAGTTGAAGTACTGGTTGCTGGCGGAATGAAAAAAGAAGAGGCAGAAAAGGAAGCACCGATCATGAAAGGCACACAGCAGATGCTACTGGATTGGGAGAACAGCAAACCAGATGTAATTCAATTATGGAAAACAATGAACGGGTGGGTATACAAAGGATTTGAAGTAACGTACAAACGAATTGGTTCAGACTTTGATAAAATGTATTATGAAAGTGAAACGTATATCCCCGGCAAACGATTTGTAGAAGAGGGGCTGAAGCAAAGCGTTTTTTTTAAAAAAGATGATGGCAGTGTATGGATTGATTTAACGAAGGAGGGGTTGGATGAAAAACTGGTGCTGAGAAAAGACGGCACGTCGGTTTACATTACCCAGGACCTGGGATTGGCACAACAGAAATATGAAGAGTTTCAATATGACCAGAGTATTTATGTGATAGCCGACGAACAAAACTACCACATGAAAGTGCTGAAACAAATTTTACAAAAATTGGGTAAGCCTTATGCAGACGGAATTTATCATTTGAGTTATGGCATGGTGGAATTGCCAAGTGGCAGAATGAAAAGCCGGGAGGGAACCGTAGTGGATGCCGATGATATGATTGAGGAAATGGTAAATGTGGCAAAGAATAAAACAGAAGAGTTGGGCAAAGTAAAAGACTTTACCGAAACAGAGCTGAAAGAACTGTATGATACGATTGCCCTGGGGGCTCTTAAATTCTTCCTGTTAAGAGTGGACCCCAAAAAGAGAATGATATTTAACCCTGAAGAGTCAATAGATTTTCACGGTTTCACCGGGCCATTTGTACAATATACTCATGCAAGGATTAAGTCAATACTGAGAAAGCAGTCGGGAGTCGGAAGTCAGGAGTCAGGAGTAGGAACTCTGCTTAAATTAGAAAAAGATCTTATTATTTCGCTGGAACAGTATCCGGCAGTAATTGAGCAATCGGTAGCAGAGCATAATCCATCGGTGATTGCTATTTATGCTTTTAATCTTGCTAAATCTTTCAATACATTTTACACCGCACATTCAGTAATGAATGCTGAATCAGAAGAAAAAAAACAACTACGGTTACAGCTATCTGAAATGACAGCTAATGTAATTGCTTCAGCAATGGGGTTGTTGGGAATAAGAGTGCCGGAGAGAATGTAATTTGAGTCAGTAGTCAGGAGTAAAGATAAAAGCAACCATGAATAAATTCAGGTTGCTTTAAGTATTTTAGAATGACTCAGGACTGCCTACTATTACATTCCCGCCATCATCTTCTTTTGTTTCAGGTTCGACAGAGAAGGATCCATTTCAATGGCTTTATCGCATAAGGCAACTCCTTTGTCCATATTTGCTTTGCCACCTTTCTTCTGGTAACTCATGCCGATCATATATAAGGCAGAGGCATTTGTTTTGTCGTATTCAAGCACTTTATCCCAATACTCAATCGCCGGATCATACTTTCCTTTATAATAATAGGCTTCCGCTACCATATTAAGGATGTTCATATCGCTGGGTCGTTTTTTCAAAATTTCGTTTAAAATATTTACCCCTTCATCAAGGTTACCAACGTTCAGGTAAGCAATACCCAGGTTTTCCAGGTAATCATTATCTCTTTTCAATCCTTTTTCAGCCGCTTCCAGCATATATTTCAAAGCATCTTTATCGTTATTCATGGCATAGCAAATAAGACCCAATTCATAAATCCAATAGCTTTCTGTTGGCTTTAATTCAATTGCCTGTTTGAAATAAGGAATAGCCAGTTTATAATTCATCATATCAGCATAGCTGTGAGCTATCAGGTATGGTATTTCTGCATTTGTTGGATCTTCCTTCTGCGCACCGTTCAGATATTTTATAGCATCACCATAATTATCCATATCATAATTTACCCGGCCGACATAGTACAGCACTTTTTCGGAAGGATCAGCTGTTTTCAGTTTATCTGCATAAAGAAGCACATCTTCATTTTGTTTTAACTGGAATGACAGTGTCATCAGTTGTTTGTAGGTAGCTGCTGAAATGTCTCCCAGCGTTACCAATTTTTTATATGATTCCCGGGCCTGCCCGTAGCGGCGCAAGTCTAGGTAGGCCGAAGCCAGTTCAACGGTTATGGGTTTACTGTTACCATCATAGCCGGCAGCTTTCTCAAAGTTTTTTAATGATTCCAAACGGCGGCCATTCTGTTTTTCCACCAAACCTTTTTGAAGGAAGAAATCCGCACTGTCGGTAACAGTCTTGATAGTAGTAACAGAAGTTTGTGAATTAGCCTGCGTAGCGGTGACCACCAGGCAGATGAATAGGATTTTACGTAACATAGGGCTTCTTTATGGGGTTGGATTTAATAGTGTTTCTCATCACTAAAGTAATTTTTGCAAATGACTAATCAAAACTTAACCGGCGCTTTATATACTAATACCGTTCCAAAATCGTATTATTTCAGAATGATTCCCCCAAGTGCTGGTAAATTTACTGTAACCTTATACTTATGTTGATTCTTATCAATTAATTCAGACCTGATTTGAGGGTTAAAAATGTTTCCGGTGCCCCAATATAATTTTTCATCACTGTTAAATATCTCCTCTTTGTAATGTTTTCCTTCTACATAGATTTCCCATTCCATACGAACCACGGGTGTCATATTTAAAATAATTAACAGATCATCCACTCTTTTTTTTCCTTTTCGTTTAAAAACAATAATGGATTCTGCCCGATGGTTCAAATCAACCCATTCAAATCCATCCATGTTGAACTGGTTTTGATATAAGGCGGGCTCTGTCTTTAACAGGTTGTTTAATTCACTCACACAATTCTTTAGTAGCCGGTGACAGTCATATTGTAACAATTCCCATTGCAATTCTGATCTGTAATTCCATTCGGCTGTTTGCCCAAACTCATTTCCCATAAACAATAATTTGGCGCCGGGATGGGTCCACATATAAGTATACAGCAACCGCAGGTTGGCAAATTTCTTCCATTCATCCCCCGGCACTTTGTATAGCATAGGACTCTTGCCGTGAACTACTTCATCGTGACTAAGTGGGAGCATGAAGTTTTCATCGTTATAATACATCATGCTGAAAGTAAACTTGTCTTGCTGAAACTGACGAAGCAACGGATCGACCTTAAAATAATCTAAGGTGTCATGCATCCAGCCCATCATCCACTTCATCCCGAAACCAAGTCCATCCTGTGAGGTAGGTTTGGAAACCCCCGGCCAGTCGGTGGCCTCTTCAGCAATCGTCTGCACATCGGGAAAATCCCGGTAAATTGTTTCATTCAGGTCTTTGATAAATGCGATAGCTTCTATGTTTCCATTTCCTCCAAATTCATTAGGCTCCCACTCTCCTTCTTCTCTTGAGTAATTTAATTTGAGCATTGAAGAAACAGCATCTACTCTTATTCCATCAATATGAAATAAATCAAACCAATATCTTGCACTACTGATAAGAAATGATTTTACTTCTCCTCTTTTATAATTAAAAATATAACTGTTCCAGTCAGGATGAAATCCTTTCCTCATATCTGCATACTCATATGTGTGTGTGCCATCGAACATAAACAGGCCATGTGCATCGTACGGAAAATGCGAAGGCACCCAATCTAATATTACCCCAACACCTTCCTGGTGAAAAGCATCAATTAACTTCATTAATCCTTGCGGGTTGCCAAATCTTGACGTAGCGGCAAAGAAACCTGTACACTGGTAACCCCAACTGCCATCAAATGGATGCTCCATCACCGGCATAAATTCCACATGGGTAAACCCCATTTCTTTTACGTAGGGAACCAACCTTTCTTTTATCAACTCATAACTATTATAACTTTCCTCGTCATTCTTATCAGGTCGCTGCCAACTTGCCAGGTGAACTTCGTATACACTCCAGGGAGCATCTAATGAATTCTTTTTTTTCCTGTTCTTCATCCATTGCTCATCCTTCCAATCGTAATACATGTCCCAGGTGATGCTGGCCGTATCGGGTCTCTTCTCCCAGAAATTAGCAAACGGGTCTCCTTTATCAATTTTTCTTTTTGCATACCCGATAATATGATACTTATATGCTTCTCCCCATTTAAAGTGTGGAATAAATCCTTCCCATATACCGCTTTTATCCCATCGGGGATTTAATTCGTATTCATTATTTTTCCAGTCGTTGAAATTTCCTTTTACAGAAACAGAAGTAGCATTGGGAGCCCACACACAGAAGTATATACCCCACACATCATTCACTTGTATTGAATGAGATCCAAATTTTTTATAGAGTTGATAATTAGTGCCTGCCTGGTAATTGGCAACATCTTCGTCTGTTAATAAAGAATAATTCCAGACAGGTTTAGTTGTGTCAACAAAGTTGGAGTCTTCGTATCGGCCTGGCAAATTACTAACCTGCCCATCTGCCAGATTTTTTTCATTACTATTGGGTGCAGCAGGTTTGTTTGCTTTGGCCATGCTGTAAATTAAGAAGAAAGTATAGAGAAATCCTAAATCGTTTATTTTAATAATTCAAAAACAAAACTCTCCTTCGATTCTATTTCCAATCCGTTAAGCGGTTTAATTTTTCCTGAAACAACATCCCTCACCTGGTTATAGCCTTTTATTCTTTCGCTATACAGCGACCAGTCAGGCTTAACATTTTTATCCCCTGTGTTGGTAATTACCATTACCGTCTGCTTCGCATCATACCGGAAATAAATATATACTCCCTCTTTTGGAATAAACTGCATTGTTTTACCGGCAGTTATTGCAGAAGAATTTTTTCTGAAATTGGCAAGGGCACTTACATATTCAAAAGCTTCCTGTTGTTTATCACTTCTGCCCTGCTTTATAAACCGGTTATCTTTTTCTTTATCTTCAGCCCAGCCGCCTGGAAAATCTTCTCGTACCGTAGCATCTGTATTTACTTTTTTATTTTTCATCAGTACCTCGGTGCCATAATAAATTTGTGGAATGCCTCTTAAAGTAAGCAACCAGTTAAACCCCATTTTCATTTTCTTCCAGTCTTCGTCTATTACTGAAAAGACCCTGTCCATATCATGATTGTCAAGAAAGATGCAGTTGTTCATCGGGTCTTTATACAGAATATCCTGCGACAAGGTGGTATAGATTTTATTTACCCCTGTCAGCCAGTCAAATTTTTCATTCATACCGGCCAGCATGGCAAAACAGGTTTGAAAATCCAGCATTCCTTTTGCATTATGCTTAAAAGGTGTTGCCATATTATTTTGGGTGAAATACGCATTGGCAACAGCACTGTTCACCCATGATTCTCCAAAGACAGTGAGTTTGGGAAACTCTTTTTCCAACGCCGCATTAATATTATTCATGAACTGCTCATCGCAATACTTATATGTATCCACTCTCCAGCCATCGATACCATATTCTTCAGTAGTCCATACGGCATGTTGAATAAGAAAATTTGCCACATAAGGGTTTCGCTGATTTAGATCAGGCAAGTGAGGAACAAACCATCCATCCAGCATTTGTGTTTTATCAGCCTGGGAAGCATAAGGGTCATAAAAAACTTCTTCCCGGTGATTGGGCCCTTTATCTCCCTGCGAAGTATTAAACCATGATTTCATCGGGGAATCCAATACAAACCAATGATGATTGCCCACATGGTTGTAAACGGCATCCTGGATTACTTTCATCCCGTTTGCATGAACTTTATTACAGAATTCTTTATAGCCCTCGTTGCCGCCAAATCTTTTGTCAACAGCATAATGATCGGTAAACCAGTAGCCATGATAACCAGCTACATTATTGCCCCATTCAGTCATCAAAGGCATGTCATTTTCAATAACAGGTGTAAGCCATAATGTGGTTACACCCATCTGATTAAAATAATCCAAATGCTTCTCTATGCCTTTAAAATCCCCACCATGTCTTGAAAATTTATCTTTTCTGTCGCTGTTTCTATCCTTGTAATCGCTTATAATATCATTAGATGGGTCGCCATTGGAAAAACGATCCGGCATCAGCAGGTAAATGAAATCCCTGGAACTAACACCCTGTACTCTTGTTTTCCCATTCTGGTTGCTGCGTGGCCTGAGTTCATAATCAAAAATTTTGTAAGAAACCGCCTCCGGTGATTGCAGGTTATCAATCCTGAATTTTATTTTACCTGGTTTAGCCGCAGAACTGATTGTAAGATCAAGAAAAATATAATTCGGGTTTTCTGCTTTTGTTTGTTTGACAAGTTTTACTCCCGGGTAAGGAAGCATCGATATTTTTTCATTAGCTACCCTATCCCTGTGTATGATCAACTGCAGGTTCGGATTATGCATGCCTACCCACCAGTTTGT
>JBKJLR010000050.1:0-2921 GCA_046596865.1 Chitinophagaceae bacterium | reverse complement strand
CGTTTAAAGTTCGGGTCCATATTTGCAATTCCTTCTGTAGCTTTTATAAAAGAAAAACCAAGCTGTATTTCTTTTACTTTGATGGCCTTTACTTCTTCCCAGGCAATTATAGATTGATACTTGGAAACATCAATACCGTGTATCGAATAATTTTCAGGAATAGCAATGCCAAATTCAGGATAACGGGTAAATTTTGCTTTACGATACTGTAGTTGTTGATATAAAAGCCACCCTGTTGTAATGAGTATTATTGCGGCTGCACCGCCAATAACTCTTCTTCTAATTCGTTTTTTTTGTTTGGCGGTTAGCATGCGGTGGCCGCAGATATGCATCTGCAGAGCAAATATAAATTATCCCTATTGCTGGAATTTGTTAATTCGACCCCATTCTGACTCGTCTTGACTTTTAAATCCTTACTGGTAATCTTAACCAGTGTTAGAAATTTTTTATTGTATCCAAAGTAGTAAAGAACATGTTCCTAGTCCGCACTGAAAGATATGGGCGGCTGGCGACTATAATAAATTGTGTGGTATCATAAAGCAGGGCTTGTTCTTATATGAGATGGCGTTACTCCATGATTCTCAGCTTTGCATAGTTCAACATGATCTTCTTTTCACCATTCTGTTCAAACTTTACCGTAGCAATGGGATTATGTGCTGCCCCTTCCATTTTCATCACTTCGCCAAAACCAAATTTCAAATGTTCTACTTTTTGGCCTTCCTTTAAATTAGAAGTATCGCTGGCTTCAAAATCAGCTGAGGGGACATGTTCTTTTACTTTTGCGGGAACCCCTTTAGGTGGTAGATAAGAAGGCGTTGATTTGGCAACCGGTGGACCTGAATTATAATACGTTCCCGACTGCTGACTCACAGTTCCTGATTCCCCATCATCTACATTTTTTGCTCTCATCCGCTCAAATGCAGAACCCTTGCTCCACTTACTGCCCCCCACTTGGTTTTTAGCACCGCCACCTGCAAAACTTCTGTCCATGTATTGTTCCGGAATCTCTTCGATAAAACGACTGGGTTCATTCTGAACCAACTGACCAAAACGATAACGGGTATTAGCATACGTAATCCAGAGGCGTTGCTTTGCTCTTGTTACTACAACATAAAATAATCTTCGTTCTTCTTCCAGTTCTTCTCTAGTATTAATTGCCATGGCATTTGGAAAAAGCATTTCCTCTAAACCGGCAGCAAATACACAACTAAATTCTAATCCTTTTGCTGCATGTATCGTCATCAACTTTACGGTATCAGCATCCGGGTCTTTTTCATCTGCATCGGTGAGTAAGGTGATTTGTTGTAAATAAGAAGCGAGGCTTTTATCTATCAACTCACCATCTTCATTATCGGGGCTTTCTGTCCATTCTTTTATGGAATTTAATAATTCCTGTATATTTTCATAACGGGCAACACCCTCGGTACTTTTATCATTAAATAGTTCTTTTACTAAACCGGTTTGCTTGCCCACATGAGAACCGACCTCATAAGCGTTTTGTTTTGTCAGCATGCTGGTAAAACTTTTTATCATAGTAACAAAATCCTGCAGGGCGGTGAAAGTACCAGCCCTGAAACCCCGTCCGACCGGGTCATCCGGGCGGGCAAAATCGTTGGCTTTTTCCAGCACTTCCCACATGCTGATATTATTTTCATTGGCAGACAATACCAACTTATCAATGGTGGTTTTACCTATTCCTCTTGCAGGAAAATTAATGATACGTTTCAGTGCTTCTTCATCTTGCGGATTCACAATGATACGGAGATAGGCCACAATATCTTTTATCTCTTTCCGCTGATAAAAGCTCATGCCCCCGTAAATCGTGTAGGCAAGTCCCATTCTTCGTAAGGCTTCTTCAAAGGCACGGCTCTGTGCATTCGTCCGGTATAGAATGGCAAAGTCTTTATTGCTATAATGATTACGCAGCTTTTGTTCCTGTATGCTATCGGCCACAAATTTTCCTTCGTCATTATCCGTCATCGTCCGTACCAGTTTAATCTTTTCTCCTTCGGTATTTTCGGTAAACAGTACTTTCTCTATCTGGTTTTTATTATTCTTAATTACTTCATTGGCTACATGTAAAATACTTTGAGTACTGCGATAGTTTTGTTCCAGCTTTACCAATTTTACTTCATCATAATCTTTTTGAAACTGTAAAATATTTTCAATGGTGGCACCCCGGAAGCTGTAGATACTTTGTGCATCATCCCCCACCACACATACATTTTCATGCATAGCACCAAGTAGTTTAATAATCTCGTACTGCGAAGGGTTGGTATCCTGGTATTCATCAATTAAAATATATTTGAACTTACGCTGGTACTTCGCCAGGCTTTCCGGAATATTTTTCAGCAATTCATAAAATTTCATTAGTAAATCGTCAAAATCCATCGCTCCATTTTTGAAGCAACGCTTTGCATACGCCTCATATATCTGTGCAATGGCCGGACGATTGGACCGCATATCTTCCTGCTGAATAGCATAATCATTGCGATATTCTTCCGGTCCCACTAATGCATTCTTGGCTGATGATATGCGGTTGTAAACAATATTGGGTTTGTAATGCTTATCATCAAGATTCAATTCATTGATAACCGTTTTTATCACACTCTTTGCATCATCGGTATCATAAATAGTAAAGTTGCGGGGATAGCCAATCTTATCGGCTTCAAAACGTAAGATCCTGGCAAATACGGAGTGAAAAGTACCGATGTATAAATTTCTTGCCTCGCCATTGCCCAGAATTTTTTCTACCCTTTCCTTCATTTCTTTGGCGGCTTTGTTGGTAAACGTCAATGCCAGGATGTTAAATGCATCAACACCATTCGCCATTAAATGAATCACTCTTGTTGTAAGGACTTTTGTTTTACCGCTGCCTGCCCCGGCTACAATCATTATTGGTCCATCTATGTGCAACACTG
>JBKJLR010000402.1:0-22728 GCA_046596865.1 Chitinophagaceae bacterium | reverse complement strand
CATGAGGCTTGGTTTTTAAATATCCCCATAATAACGATTCAGAATGTGTTGAATTGTCTCTAAGCTCCCTTCCTCTTTGAAAGTGAAACTTAGATGCTCCTGAATGCATTTTTCTATCCATAAGGACGTTTATAATTATCGGAACTTGTATTACTCCCCTTTAGGGGTTGGGGGTGGATTCTGCCAGTTCTTCTCCTCTTGTACAAAATGTTTCAATTCAATCTTCACGTTGAATTTATTTTTCAAATGCCTTGCCAACTCATCAGCAGCATACACACTGCGATGTTGACCGCCGGTGCAACCAAAACTAACCATCAGACTTTCAAAGCCCCGGTTGATATATTCTTCAACCGTTGTGTCAACAATGTCAAAAACACTATTCAGGAACTCGGGCATTTTTGTTTGTTGTTCCAGGAAATCTTTTACGTCCTTTTCACGACCGGTCTGAGTTTTCATATTGTCAATGCGACCAGGATTTAAAATGCCACGGCAGTCAAAAATAAAGCCACCTCCATTACCTGTGTCATCCTGCGGAATTTCTTTGCGGAAGGAAAAGCTGCTAACTTTTATCACTAATGGAGTTTTTTCTGTGGCCTGGGTAGGAGTGAACTGCTGTATCACTTCATCCGCTACACACATATCTAATACTTTCCGGAACTCAGGAACAGAAATCCCCAGGCTTTGATGTTGAAAAAAATCTTTCAGGTTTCGTAATGCCAGCGGAATACTGGTAAGGAACTGGGCTTTGCGTTCAAATAAACCCCTAAAGCCATAAGCCCCCAGCACCTGCAACAATCTTATTAATACATATCCATTATACTGGCTGCGAAAGATGGCTTTATCAATACTTTGCCCCGTGATGGTGGAAAAATTATCCATATAATCTTCCAGCAAATTATTTTTCCATTCTTCCGGAAGATTGGCCCTTGCCTGCCAGAGCATGGAGGCCACATCATATTGAGGCGCCCCCTTCATACCCCCCTGGTAATCTATAAAATGAACGGACGCCCCCTCCAAACCTCCCCCATTAGGGGAGGCTTTCACCATAATATTCCGGCTTTGAAAATCCCGGAACATGAAATATTTATACTCGGTATGGGTAAGATAATTACTCAATGCTTCGAAGTCATGAATTAGTTTTTGTTTGTCGTAAGGCTTTCGCAATGCATCAAGAAAATAATATTTGAAATAAAGCAGGTCGGACATAATAGCTTGCTTGCCAAATTCTGCATTAGTCAAACAATAAGAATAATCTAATTTGTCATCACCGTTTATCTGTAATTGCGCCAGAGCTTTCAGGCTTTTTTTGAAAAGCCCATATACCTCGTCAGTAAAGCCTTTTGATTCGAGATGGTCTAACAGGGAAACATTACCAAAATCTTCCTGCAGGTAAAACATCCCGTCATCGCTGATAGCAAGTATTTTTGGAACAGCAAGATCTTTTTGTTTGAATTGGCGGGAGAAATAAACAAACGTTTCATTTTCTTTTATATTAGCGCCGTAAGTCCCGATCACCGTTCCTTCCTTATCATGCAACCTGAAATAACGGCGTTCGCTTCCGCTTTGCGGTAGTACATCTATGCTCAATGGCTCTGCATTCCGCCACTGCTTGTATAATGCGCCAATTGATTCAACTAAATGCTGCATGGGGCAAAAGTAGGTAACAGCTTGCAAACCAAAGAAAGCATCGCCCGGAGAAAAAAGAGAGAAGGAGATTTATCGGAAATTTTTCTCTTTTCCTCCTTTTTCTCTGTGAGAAAAATGCATTATTCCCATGTAGAATTTCAAATCCTATTCAAGCTTTGTTTTTTAAGCTAAATTTGCTTTTTCTTATTGACATGAGTTACACCCCAACCAACAAAGTTCGTATTGTTACGGCCGCCAGCCTTTTCGATGGTCATGATGCTGCTATTAATGTCATGCGCCGGATTATGCAAAGTAAAGGTGCTGAAATTATTCATCTTGGTCATAATCGATCCGTAAAGGAAATAGTGGAAACGGCTATTGAAGAAGATGTACAGGGCATTGCTATTACCAGTTACCAGGGAGGACATGTGGAATTCTTTAAATACATGAGAGACCTGCTGGAAGAAAATGGTTGCGGGCATATAAAAATATTTGGCGGCGGCGGCGGTACCATTTTACCAGTTGAAATAGATGAGCTGCATAAATATGGCATCACCAGAATTTATTCGCCGGATGATGGAAGACACATGGGATTAGAAGGAATGATTGAAGATGTGATAAAGCAATGCGATGTTTCTCTGAATGGGACAGGTGATTACAAAATAGCAATGAAACTCGGCGAAGTAAAAGATGTTCGGAAGATTGCCAGAGAAATTACCAATGCCGAAAACGGAATCCAATCCACAGTCCGCAGTCTACAATCCTTGGTCAGTATTCCTGTGCTGGGAATTACAGGAACGGGTGGTGCAGGTAAAAGTAGTGTGACAGATGAAATAGTAAGAAGGTTCTTAAACAATTTTACGGATAAAACCATTGCTGTCATTTCTGTTGACCCATCAAAGAAAAAAACAGGTGGTGCACTGCTCGGCGATAGAATAAGGATGAATGCAATTTCTCACCCCCGTGCGTATATGCGGAGCTTAGCCACAAGGGAAGATAACACAGCACTAAGTGCTGCGGTGCAGGAAGCCATTGACATATGTAAAGCAGCTGGATTCGATTTTATTATCCTGGAGTCTGCAGGTGTGGGACAAAGTGATGCAAGCATTCTGGATTATTGTGATGTAAGTATGTATGTGATGACTCCGGAATATGGCGCTGCATCACAATTGGAAAAAATCAATATGCTGGACTATGCAGACCTTGTTTGTATCAACAAATTTGATAAAGCAGGTGCATTGGATGCATTGGCGGATGTAAAGAAACAGTACAAAAGGAATCACCAGTTATTTAAAGCAAAGGATGAGGACCTGCCCATCGTTGGCACCATGGCCAGCAAGTTTAATGATGATGGGGTAAATCATTTGTTTGAATTATTGCTGAAAAAAATTGAAGCAAAAACAAAAACTACTTTCGGTGAATATCATTTTGCAGAAACGGCCAAAGTGGGGCAGGCTGTTATTCCGGCAAACAGGGTCAGATATCTTTCTGAAATCTCTGAGAACAACCGCAACTACGACCAGTTAGTAAAAGATCAGGCAGCTATTGCTTCTAAATTATACCAGCTTCATGGGGCTTTAAAGACTCTTCAAAATTCGGAGTCTAAAGTCTCCCCCCTGTGGGGAGATTTAGAGGGGGCTCTTCAAAAACAAATTGATTTTTATACGGAGCAGTTAACTCCCGTTGCCAAAAAACTCATCACCAACTGGCCGAATAAAGTAGCTGAGTACCAGAAAGATTTTTATGAATACACTGTGCGGGATAAAGTTATTAAGCAACCGATGACGGCCAGGAGTCTGAGCGGTACAAAAATTCCCAAAGTTGTATTACCTAAATACAAAGACTGGGGTGATATATTACAATGGCAGGGGCAGGAAAATGTGCCGGGACATTTCCCCTTTACGGCAGGAGTATTTCCATTAAAGAGAGAAGGAGAAGATCCCACCCGGATGTTTGCAGGTGAGGGTGGGCCTGAAAGAACCAATAGACGGTTTCACTATGTAAGTGTGGACCAGCCGGCAAAACGTTTATCTACTGCATTTGATAGTGTCACATTATACGGAGAAGACCCTGACCCTCGTCCAGATATTTATGGAAAAGTGGGCAACAGTGGGGTAAGCATTGCAACAATCGATGATGCCAAAAAACTATATAGCGGTTTTGATCTTTGCGACCCAAGGACTTCAGTATCTATGACCATTAATGGACCTGCACCCATGTTACTTGCTTTTTTTATGAATGCAGCTATTGACCAGCAATGTGAGAAATACATTATCGCCAATAATTTAAAAGAAGAAGTAAATAAAGTCGTTGAAACAAAATATAAATCGGGAGAGTTACCCACTTATGTTGGCACAGATGGAAAACCAGTGATTCCCAAAAATGGAGAGCTTCAGGGAGCCTTACCAGCCGGCAATAATGGACTTGGCTTACGATTGCTTGGTTTATCCGGAGCAGATGTATTGCCCAAAGATATTTATGAAAAAATAAAAGCGGAAGCACTGCAACAAGTAAGAGGTACAGTGCAGGCTGATATTCTAAAAGAAGACCAGGCACAAAATACCTGTATCTTCTCTACTGAGTTTGCGTTGAAACTGATGGGTGATGTGCAGGAATATTTCATTACAGAGAAAATAAGAAATTTTTATTCTGTTTCCATCAGTGGTTACCATATTGCGGAAGCCGGAGCCAACCCAATTTCCCAGTTGGCTTTCACTTTATCCAATGGCTTTACTTATGTAGAGTATTATCTCAGCCGGGGAATGAACATTGATGATTTTGCTCCCAATCTTTCATTCTTTTTCAGCAATGGGATGGATCCGGAGTATAGTGTGATAGGAAGAGTAGCAAGAAGAATCTGGTCGAAAGCCATGAAGTATAAATACAAGGCAAACAAACGCAGCCAGATGCTGAAATATCACATACAGACATCTGGAAGAAGTTTGCATGCACAGGAAATTGATTTTAATGATATTCGAACTACGTTACAGGCATTATATGCCATCTATGATAACTGTAATTCCCTTCATACCAATGCATATGATGAAGCGATAACAACACCTACTGAGGAAAGTGTTCGTCGGGCAATGGCGATACAATTAATTATCAACCGTGAGCTGGGAACAGCTAAAAATGAAAATCCTAACCAGGGCTCTTTTCTTATTGAGGAATTAACTGACTTAGTAGAAGAGGCCGTACTGACTGAATTTGACCGGATAACTGAAAGAGGCGGTGTGCTGGGCGCTATGGAAAGAATGTACCAGCGGAATAAGATACAGGAAGAAAGTTTGTATTATGAACACCAGAAACATTCAGGTGAACTTCCTTTGATTGGTGTCAATACCTTTTTGAATAAAAAAGGCAGCCCTACTATTTTACCTACTGAAGTAATTCGCAGTACTACCGGTGAAAAAGAACAGCAGATACAAACCCTGCAGGCTTTTTGGAAAAGAAATGAACATAGATCTGCCGAAATGCTTCAACGATTAAAATCTGTTGCTATTAATAATGGAAATCTTTTTGCTGAATTGATGGAAACCGTTAAGCATTGTTCCCTGGGGCAAATTACTCATGCACTGTATGAAGTAGGCGGACAGTATCGCAGAAATATGTAGCTCAATAATGGAAATCAAGCACAGCAGTGTATCGGTATGTTTTATGATACTGAATGGACACTCCGATCTTTTTATAATCACTCAGGCAAATTTTCCGGTGACCCAATGAAGAAACATCTTCATCTATTAGCAACGACATAATAACATCTATGGGTTTATTGTGACCATAATCACAGCATTCGCCGCTGAAATACCATTTCTTTCTGCATTCTTCAGTACTCCGGTTGTGACCCACATATCCTTCTGCCCCGGAATTAATTGCATGACAAAGGGCACCAGCGAAGCAAAGAGAATCAGGATAAAGCAATTTTACAGGCTTTAGCGTTTGCATAGTTTTCAGTAAAGAAGAATAGTAGGTGGAATGGGGGACAGGGTATTTTTTAATCACGGTATTGGCAAACAACTCCGGATTTATTCTTGCCAGGTTCAATATGTAGATTACTTCTTTTTCCGCTTTCGTCATATATTTCGCATTGATGGCGGTATTGCAGGTCAGGTAGCGGGCATCATTCCAATCCGTGGAGTATACGGCGAGGGGTGAAATACCATCAGCCATCAGGGAAACTTGTTTTGATGGTATAAACGAAACGAATACTAATAAACAGGCAAGAAGGGATGGAGGTAAAAGAAATTTCATTATTGAAAGTGCTGTTCATTTATACGGTAATTGTGGTTTATTATTGTACTGGGATTTTTAAAGAAATGTGAAATACCAATAACTATGGCTCGGATAAAACTTGATCTTCATCATATTTATAACAACAGCCGGGCTATTGATGATGCCTTACAACAAGCATTTGATGAGGCAATAGAAAAAAAGATACGGGAAGTGGAAATAATACCTGGCAAGGGTAGTGGACAGCTTCGAAAAAAAGTAGAACGTTTTTTACAACAACCACATATTAAGAAGCAATATCACCGCATAGAGAATGACAGTAAGAATTTTGGAAGATTGTTTGTTTACTTCAAATTTTAGCTCCCGCTTCCTCGTCTAATATCCAGGAGATATTTCCCTGCCCCGCTTTATCCTTGTGGCGGGCTTTACCTGGCTTTACTAATTGTGCTGGTAAGGCCGGTTTTAGTTTTTTATTATTCAGTATATCAGCAACTACACTGGCTTTATCTTTCCCCGAAACTAAAAATACAACCTGTGTTGCTTTGTTTATAAGAGGTAGCGTAAAACTGATACGCCATGTTTGCTTTTGTTCCACCCATACTTCCAGTACAATTCTTTTTTTCTCTTTTAATATAGCAGTACCCGGAAATAGGGAAGCAGTATGTCCATCATCGCCAATACCCAGGAGCAGCCAGTCGAAAACAATTTTTTTATGCTTAAAAAATTGGTCAATCTTTTTTTCATATGCCATAGCACTTTTTTTGGCCGTATAGTTAACCGGCACTGGGAAAATATTTTTTTCAGGTATTGAAATATGATCCAGTAAATTTTCTTTTACCATCCGGTAATTGCTGTCAGCATCTGTATATGGTACAAAACGTTCATCGCTCCAGAATAAAAAAACTTTATTCCAGGGTATGTTCCGGCTAAATTCAGGAGTGGCCAGTAATTGGTATAATCGTTTGGGTGTGCTTCCACCGGAGAGGGCTATTGTAAACTTGCCTTGTTTGGAAATTGCCTGCCGACAGGCAGCCACAAAAAAATGTGCCGCAGCTAAACTCATTGCCTCATGATCTTTCCAAATGGTTCTGTCCGGAATGCTTTTCATTTTATTTTTTTCTTATCGTATTTTTTATCACCCCATTCTCCGGCAATAAAGTCCAGCTACATCCCTGTGACTGTATTAACGTTTCCGCAGCTTTAGGTCCCCAGCTTCCTGGTGCATAGTTTGGAAAACGTGGAGCAGAATCTTTTTTCCAGGTATCCATAATGGGGGTAACAACTTTCCATGCTTCTTCCACCTGGTCGGCCCGCATAAACAATGTGGCATCACCTTCTAATACTTCGAGCAATAAAGTTTCATATGCCTCCGGTACCGGCGCATCATAACTTTCTTTGTAAGTAAAATCCATTTCCACTGGTTTAATATGCAATTGCACTCCCGGTTCTTTTGCATGAAATAACATGGTAGTTTCCATTTCCGGCTGAATACTTATTATAAGTTGATTAGGTCTTGGATCGGAAATGATTTTTGCACCGAACAGGTTATGCGGCACTTGTTTGAATTGAATAACGATCAGCGAAGTTGTTTTAGCTAAACATTTTCCTGTACGCAGGTAAAAAGGAACATTTTTCCATCTCCAGTTATCAATAAATAGTTTCAGCGCTACAAATGTTTCCGTACTTGACTTTGGGTTAACGTTCTTCTCCTTGCGGTAGGCAACCTGTTTTTTGCCATGCACTTTTCCTTCTCCATACTGGCCTCTTATTACATTCTTCCCGACATCGGTTTTAGTAAGAGGACGGAGAGCTTTCAATACATCCACTTTTTTATTCCGGACATCTTCTGCCTCCAGCGAAACAGGTGGTTCCATGGCGGTTACACAAAGCAACTGCAGCAAATGATTCTGGGTCATATCCCTAAGTGCCCCGGCCTGCTCATAATAATTACCACGGCCACCTACCCCGATGTGTTCTGCGACAGTTATCTGTACATGCTCTATATAATTATTGTTCCAGATAGATTCATAAACAATATTGGCAAAACGGAAAGCCATCAGGTTTTGAACGGTTTCCTTACCGAGATAATGGTCTATACGATAGATTTGTTTTTCTTTAAAATGTTTTGTGAGCAACTGGTTCAGGTCCCGGGCAGTTTTCAGATCATGGCCAAAAGGTTTTTCTACAACGATCCTGTCAGTATTGACATCGCTGGCCATTTCATATTGCGCAAGCAGTAAAGAAATAGGCGCAATGAAACTGGGAGCCACGGAATAATAAAATAAACGAACACCCCTGCTGCCCCATTTTTTATCATTTTGATTCAGGGAATTGGAAAGCCGCCGGTATGTATCCTCTGCAGTAAAATCTCCTTCAAAATAAAATAAGTGAGCTGCAAATTTTTTCCATTGCTCCTTATTGGCCTTGCCAGTTCGTGAAAAAGTATTTACACCTTCCAATAAATGAGCTTCATAAACTTTCTCCGGCATTTTTTCATAATGCACTCCATAGATAGAAAACTCATTTGGTAAATACCCTCCAATATACAAATGATAAAAGGCAGGAATAAGTTTTCTCCAGGCAAGATCACCTTTCCCACCGAAGATGACAATATTAGCTGCTGCTAGCTTTTTTTGTTTCATATAAATAAAGGTTACTCTTTTTTTGGTTTTTGATCAGAGGTAACAATAAGCGGTTTATCTACCCATTCAGCATGAAAATTGCCGGGTTTGTCAATGCGTTCATAAGTATGTGCCCCGAAAAAGTCCCGCTGGGCCTGGATAAGGTTGGCTGGTAATTGCGCAGCACAATACGCATCAAAATATTGTAAGGAGGCTGATATGCAGGCAACCGGTATTGCAGCAGTTGTTGCTGTATTAATTAAAGATGCTGTATCATTTCTTAATTTTTTCAGCAATGGTTGAAAAACAGGTGATTGAATAATATTAGTTAAGGCTGCATCCTGCTGATATGCTTTCCCCAGATCATTTAATAATACAGAACGGATAATGCATCCGCCTTTCCATACCCGGATGACTTCCGAAATGTTTATTCCATATTTATAAAGAGTGGAAGCTACACTCAGTAAGTGTAAGCCCTGTGCATAGGACAAGAGAAAACCAAAGTGTAATGCATTTTTACAAAGAGCAATAAGTTGTTGTTTATCAACCGGAACTTCTTTATTTTGTAAGGCATAATTGGCGGCGGCCTTCACTCTCTCCTCTTTTATAGCAGATAGATACCGCATGCTGACTGCTGCATCAATTATAGTAAGAGGAACATTTAAATCCATGGCATTTTGAGAGGTCCACATGCCCGTTCCTTTTTGACGGGCTTTATCCAATATAATATCGACCATCGGCTGCCCTGTTTCGTCATCCTTTTTATGCAGAACAGTGGCTGTTATTTCAATAAGGAAAGATTGTAATTCAGTTTTATTCCACTCAGTAAAAACTTGATGTAGTTCAGAATTGGTTATTCCACCCATGTTTTTCAACATACCATATACTTCACTGATGAGTTGCATCATTGCATATTCAATACCATTATGCACCATTTTGGTATAATGACCGGCAGAGCCTGCCCCGATAAAAGTAACGCAGGGTCCATCACTGGTTTGCGCTGCAATTTTTTCGAGGATGTTTTTTAATTCAGCATAACCTTCCTTACTCCCACCGGGCATCATGCTGGGTCCCAGCCTGGCACCATCTTCTCCACCGCTGACACCCATACCCGTAAAATGAATGCCGGTTGATTTTAATCTTTCAATTCTTTTGTCAGTATCGGTAAAATGAGAATTGCCCCCATCAATTAAAATATCGCCGGGTTGCAATAAGGGGCTTACTTCATCAATCACTGCATCTACAATTTTTCCCGCAGGCACCAGCATCATGATGCGCCGGGGTTTTTCCAGATTGTTCACCAATTCCTGCATTGTGGTAGCTACCTGTACGGGTTTGCCGGCTCGTTCTTCCAGTAATTTTTTTTGCTGATCAGGATTTCTGTCATAGCCGCACACAGCAATGCCTTTATCAGCCATATTTAGCACCAGGTTAAGACCCATGGTGCCTAATCCTATCATTCCAAATTGTGCGGGCATAGAAATTTTTTTTATGAAGGTACGGTGTGAAAGAAGTATCCCGTTCCTTTGCTCCGCTTAAATTCAATTACCTTCGCATCTTTCTTTTAAAAAAACATATTTTGCGTTTTACAGAGTTTAATTTTCACCCTAACCTTCTGGAAGGTATTGAGGCTTCTAATTACGAAACGGCTACACCGGTACAGGAACAGGTGATACCACCGATAATGGCCGGCAAAGATGTGATTGCTTCGGCACAAACTGGTACGGGAAAAACAGCCGCTTTTTTATTACCGGTGATGAACCGGTTACTGGAAAATCATGTAGATGGAAAAGTAGGTGCATTGATCATCGTTCCCACCCGGGAACTGGCTATCCAGATTTCACAACACATGGAAGGACTTTCTTATTTCACTCATCTTAGTTCGATTGCCATTTTTGGCGGGAATGATGCGCAAAGTTTTGTGGCCGAGAAAAAAGCATTGCAGATGGGTGCAGATATTATTGTTTGCACACCCGGCCGGATGATTGCACACATGAACATGGGTTATGTAAACCTGAAAGGATTGCAGTTTTTGGTACTGGATGAGGCAGACCGGATGCTGGATATGGGTTTCCAGGATGACATCAATAAAATGATCAATGCCCTGCCTGCCAGGCGGCAAAATTTATTGTTCTCCGCTACTATGCCGGAAAAGATAAGGCAGTTAGCCAAAAAGATTTTACATCAACCAGTGGAAATTAATATTGCAATTTCAAAGCCACCGGAAAAGATCATTCAAAAAGCTTTTGTTGTGTATGAGCAGCAGAAATTGCCCCTGATAAAAAAATTATTAAAAGAAACGCCATATAAAAATGCACTGGTTTTTTGCAGCCGCAAGCAAACCGTAAAACAACTGACAAGAGAGTTGAAGCAGGGTGGAATTAATGTTTCTGAAATTCATAGTGATTTACTGCAGGCAGAACGGGAAAGCACCTTGGGTGCCTTTACGGCTGGCCGTATTCCGGTGCTGGTAGCCACAGATATTTTGAGCCGGGGTATTGATATTGATACGATAGATGTAGTGATCAATTATGATGTGCCGGGAGACGGGGAAGACTATGTGCATCGTATCGGCCGTACTGCAAGGGCTGATGGGGATGGTGCTGCCTTTACTTTGATTGGCGAAAAAGAACAAAATAAGTTTGCGGCTATTGAGCAACTGCTGGGCAAAGAAGTGGAGAAAGCAACCGTACCAAAGGAATTAGGGGAAGCTCCATCGTACCATCCAAGAACCCGTTCTGGAAATTCAGGAAACAGACCACCTCAAAAGAAATTCTACAGAGGTGCGCCGAAGCGGCGATAAATACCGGCCAAAGATTACGCAGATTAACACAAATTTTTTCTTTAATACACCGTTACTTTGATGTATGAAAAATCGTTTAGGATTTATTCTTTTCGCAGTTACGATCATGTATGGCTGTTCCCAAAGCAAGTATGCGGCTACCAATAAGAGTTACCGGACACAAGTAAAAGCCTATGCAAAATTGCTGGCAGAATACCCGGTGAAAGACTCTGCAGGTTTACCTTATGCTGCTGATTGGGTGGGCACTACTAACTTTTCTATGAGGCGCCCAAATTTTGTTATCATTCATCATACGGCGCAAAATAGTTGTGAGCAAACCTTACAAACTTTTACCCTGCCCCGTACACAGGTAAGTGCTCATTATGTTATTTGTGAAGACGGAACAGTGCATCACATGCTGAATGATTTGTTACGGGCACATCATGCAGGAGTGAGTAAGTGGGGAAATACAACAGATCTGAATTCATCAAGCATAGGAATTGAGTTAGATAATAATGGGTTTGAATCTTTTGCTGAAGCGCAGATGAAGAGTTTATTAATATTGCTTGACCGCTTGAAAAAGGCTTACAGTATTCCAGCTTCTAACTTTATTGGTCATGGTGATATTGCACCCACCAGAAAAAATGATCCTAACTGGAGATTTCCCTGGAAACAATTAGCCGAAAAGGGTTTTGGTTACTGGTTTGATGACGCAACAAATGTTTCTTTACCTGTTGGATTTAATCAGCTACAAGCTTTACGGATCGTAGGATTTGATACAAAGGATACCAATGCAGCCATTGTTGGATTTAAAAGACACTGGTTGCAGGATACCACAAGAGGATTAAATACAGAACAACTGAAAGTGCTGTACCAGCTTAGCAAAAAATATCAGTGAAGTTCTCCAGCTGGTTCATGGTCATCATACTTATCCCGCAGCTTTAGTAATTCCCCTTTCATTTGCAGAACTATTTTTTGATGAGTTGCCGATTTAATAAGATTTTTTTGTTCCTGCGGATCAACTTTTAAATCATATAGTTCCCATTCATTTACGGGGTAGAAATAAATCAGTTTATATCTTTCGCCCCTTACACCCAGGTGTTGTAACACAGTATGGTCCGCACCGTATTCGTAAAAGTGATAGTAGAGATTTTTCCTTGTCAATGTTTTTTGTTTACCGGTAAGTAGCGGAACTAAGTTTATTCCCTGCATCCATGATGGAACAGGAACACCAGCCGCACCTAAAAACGTAGGAGCATAGTCAATCGTCTGCACCATGTTTTTGTTGACAGAAAGAGGTTTAATATGACCGGGCCAGCGCATCAGCAGTGGTGCCTGCATAGACACATCATACATCCATCGCTTATCAAACCACCCATTCTCACCCAGATACATCCCCTGGTCCCCGGTGTAGATGAGTAAAGTGTTTTTAGTAAGATTCGTTCTATCCATGTACTCAAGCACTTTCCCTATATTTTCATCAATAGAAGCCACACAGGCAAGATAGTCCTGCATGTACCATTGGTACTTGTATTTCAGTAATTCTTTTCCTTTCGGCCTGAGTCGCTGTAATAATTCACCTCTTTCAGCATAAATTTCTTTGATCCGGTTACGGTCAGTTTCAGGTATGCGGTTGAAAATTGAATTGTAATAAACAATATCTGTAGAATCAGGCTTCAGTTCAGGAATATCAGTTAAATATTTTGGATCAACTTTCAGGTCGCTGCACAGTTTCATATCATACAGGATACTCATTGTTTGCAAATGCCAGGCGCTGCCATGACCAGCAGTATCAATATAAAGTGTGGCTGGTTCCGGAAATATTTTGGTATGATATTGTTGAATAAATTTTAATGGTGCTAAAAAATAACGATGCGGTGCTTTATGATGAATATGTAATAAAAATGGTTTGTTCATATCCCGGTTATCCAGCCATTTGATGGCTTCATCAGTAATTACATCGGTTGCATAACCATGGTAAGTGCTGGTATCCCCTTGCATGGAAATAAATCTTGGTTCAAAGTACAGACCCTGTCCCGGTAATATTTTCCAATGATCAAACCCGGTGGGATAAGATTGCAAATGCCATTTGCCCACAATAGCCGTTTGATAACCACCCTGCTGCAGCAGCTTGGGCATAGTAATTTTTGAAGAATCAAACCTGGTGCGGTTATTCTTCATACCATTTTTATGAGAATGTAGTCCGGTTATTAACGTAGCTCTCACCGGCCCGCATATCGAATTGGCTACAAAGGCCCTGGTAAATAACGTTCCTTCTTTGGCGATGCGGTCAATATGGGGAGTTTTGATAAATTTTTTATTGTAAGCACTGATTGCATCTGCATCATGATCATCACTCATAATATAAATGATATTAGGTCTTTGTTGTGCTGGAGCGGCAAAGGATAAAATCAGGAAAAATATAAGAAGCCTCATGATATATTTATTACGGTCAAGGTACAAAAATTTACTCCTAACTTTATTGCGGTCTAAATATATTATATGGAATTTGGAAGAGTACCCGAGGATGAATTAAAGGATGTTGACTTTTCACTGCCTAAAGATCCTGCTTATAATAAAAATGTATTGAAAGGTAAACCTGTTAAAAATCCCAAAGTGTATGTGGGCTGCGCCAAATGGGGAAGAACCGAATGGGTAGGTAAAATTTATCCACTGAAAACTAAAGAGAAAGATTTTCTGCAACAGTATGTCGAGCATTACAATTGTATTGAGCTGAATGCCACGCATTACAAAGTATACGGCGAAGCAGGTATAAAGAAATGGGCAGAGAAAGCAAAGGGTAAAGATTTTTTATTTTGCCCCAAGATGTACAAAGGAGTTACACATTTCGGCAGTTTTAAAGGGAAAGATTTTATTTCTAATGAATTTCTTCGGGGCGTCACTGCTTTTGAAGAACATCTGGGTCCCATCTTTGTGCAGGTGAGTGATAGGTTTTCTCCAAAAAGAAAAGATGAATTATTTACTTACTTGAAATCATTGCCAACAGACCTGCAATTCTTTTTGGAAGTTCGCCACCCGGATTGGTTTGCTCAGGAAAAAGAAAGAGAAGATATGTTTGCATTTCTCCGGGAGAATAATATGGGTGCCGTGATAACAGACACAGCCGGCAGACGGGACTGTGCCCATATGCATTTGACTATTCCAAAAGCATTTATCCGGTATGTAGGCAATAGTTTGCATCCGACAGATTACACCAGAACAGATGCCTGGGTGAAAAGAATGAAATATTGGTTAGGCAAGGGAATGGAGGAACTATATTTCTTTATGCATATGCATGATGAAGCTACTTCACCGGAACTGACTGTTTACCTCGTTGTTAAAATGTATAAAGTATGTGGATTGAATCTGATAAAGCCGAAATTTATTGATTCCACCGGATTGTCGAAGACAAAATCAAAACCTAAATCAAAAGGCTTATTCGATTAACTAATTTCAAATAATTCGTCCCAACGTGTAGTGTGGCGGTCACTAATAAAATTTTGTTGCATCTTCCAGTTACGTTCTGTACCGGATGCAGCAAACTTTAACACATCATCCCGCTGACTGAAATTGACATTATCAATCATTTCCATCAGCTTCCATTCACAGTTTTTTGTTTCAGAAAAAAATAAGTTAGCCTGTATAGAATTATCAGGTACTATACCGCTAAGCATGACACCTGCTTTTTTGTATTGCGTTCCCTTTTTAAATAACCTGTCCACAATAGCCACGGCTGGTTTTATCAATTGATTGGTAAAAGAAGTGGCTGCAGGTAATGTAACAGAATCACCATGGGTGGCTCCCCGAAAATCCACATTATGATTTTCTCCTTTTGCTACTACAAACACACTGATAGTTCTGGCAGCACTGTGTTGCCGCCTTAGTTTTTCTGCTGCTCTTGATGTGTAAGTGGCAACAGCTTCTTTTATAGATTCAATATCTCCAACCGGGCTGCCAAACATCCTTGTTGTCGCAATCATCTTTTTATTCACCAGTTCTTCTTCCATATCTTTTGCCGGCTCGCCTTTTAACTCTTTAATAAGCCGGATACCGGTAATCCCGCCAAGATGTATTTTCCCGAATTCTTCACTCATGCGGCTTAATTGAAGTGCATCATAAATACAAAAATGTTGTTTTAGCTTCTCCGCATATTGTCTGCCGACTCCCCAAATATCATCCACCGGAGTTTTTAGTAATGCCTCCATTATTTTTTCATCGGTGTCCAGTACCACTACACAATTCGTTTTCTTTTTATCTTTTTTAGATAAACGATTTGCCAGCTTGGCCAGCACTTTAGTAGGAGCCACACCCACAGATACTTTAATGCCTGTCCATGTTTCAACTGTTTCTCTTATTTGTTTGGCAATGGCTTGTAAATCGTCCGGTGGAAAAATACTTAAATCAACAAATGCTTCATCTACTGAATATACTTCCACATTGTTTTTTCCGAGCATTATCCGCAATGTTTCCATCACCCGCCAGCTCAGGTCTCCATATAAATTATAATTGGAAGAAAATACAGCTACATCATGTTTTTCTATCAATGGTTTGGCCATAAAATAAGGCCCGGCCATTTCCACTCCCAGTTTTTTAGCTTCATCACTCCGGGAAATAATACAGCCATCGTTATTGCTTAATACAACAACTGGTTTATTATCCAGCTTCGGTTTGAATAACCGTTCGCAGGAGCAGTAGAAATTATTACAGTCAACTATCGCTTTCAATTGTGTTGGGGGCTAAAGCCCCTTTTAGAATTTTATTATTTTATATCCCGGGCCTGAAGGCCCGGGCAAGTTATGACTTGCTCCGGGCTTTATGACTTGCTCCGGGCTTTAGCCCGGAGAATCTTTCATCAGCATAAACCCATACCTTTCTATAAACTCATCATACTCCTGTTGAAATGTTTTCTTCGCATGATGTTGTTCCTGATTTTTAATGTACTCTCTCACTTTATGTACGCCTGATTCGCTTACCGATACAGCAAAATAATCATCCTGCCATTCGAACTTTTGCGCAGTGAGTTTATATTTATTTATCCAGCAAGAGCTTTCTCCTTTAATGAGCTGCATCACCTTCGCAATAGTCTGGTCTGAATTTAAAGACAGGAGTACATGCACATGATCTGTATAACCATTTATGAAATCTATATGAATATCTTTTGTACGGGCATTTTCCCGGATATGCGTAAAAACTTTTTGCCGTATTGATTTATCAAGAACAGGCTCTCTTTTTTTAGTGGCCCAAACTAAATGAATCCAAATTCTTACAAAAGGCATAAATTGATATTTGAATTATTTTATATCCGGGTCTGAAGACCCGGGCAAGTTATGACTTGCTCTGGGCTTTATGACTTGCTCTGGGCTTTAGCCCAGAGGATGAATAGAATAAACAACCACTCCCCACACAGAGAAATTGGTAAACTCTGCCAGGTTAATATTTTTATACCGGTTGTTTTCCGGAATTAAAAATGCGGAGGTAAAATTTTTATGAAACCGCCGTACCAGCAGTTCACCATTCAGTATGGCGATAATAATTTTCCCATTTGCCGGTTTCACGGAACGGTCAACTATTAGTATATCGCCATCAAATATCCCCGCATCCTTCATCGCATCGCCCTTCATTTTAAAAAAGAAAGTGGCCGGTTTGTTTCTTATCAATTGTTCGTTCAGATCAATACCCCGTTCCATATAGTCATCTGCCGCAGCGCCAAAGCCAGTGGCGTTGGCTGTCTTCACTTCCTGCTGTTTAAATTGTTTTGAACCTTTATAGGCGGCCCCGTAAAATTCTTCCCCTTCCATAGTTAATAATTTTTGCTGCATAAAGGTGATAAAATTAATTTGGAATAACTAAATAAATTAGTAAATTTATGCTAAAAAAATGGGTAAGCATTTTCTGAAACTTAAAAATAAATGTGTTATGAAGACGATCATTGACACTATTCCCGGCTACCGGGTATATGAGTATTTATTGGTGCTGAGTCCGCATGAAGAATTGTGGAACCGCATCATGAAGGTGAAAGACGAATTCTCAACGGAGTATAAATCTGACCATGCCAGGTGGGGCAAACCGCATATCACTTTAGCAAATTTCGTGCAGTATGGAATGATGCAGGAACGCATCATTAACCGGTTGCGGACGGTGGCTATGGGTTATCCCCCACTTAAAGTGGAGTTGAAAGACTTTGGCAGTTTCCCATCACATACCATATATATAAATGTAACAAGCAAGTTGCCTGTTCAGGGATTGGTAAAAGAGATCCGGACTGATGGGCAGCGGTTGATGAAACTGAATGATGACAACAAACCGCATTTCATCATGGAGCCGCACTTAACTATTGCCAGAAAACTAAAACCCTGGCAATATGAAAAAGGCTGGCTGGAGTACAGCAACAAACATTTTTCAGGGCGGTTCATAGCGGATATTATGACTTTATTAAAAAGACCAGTGGGGGAATCCGATAGCTATCGGATGAAGTATCATATCGCAGCGAAATTTGAATTTCAAAACCTGCCGGTTACAACGAAACAGGGAGAATTATTTGGATAAAAGCCCCGTCAGCGGTTGAAGACCCTGACGGCGGCTATGAAAAAAGTGGGATGGGTTATGTGAGACAGAAGGAGAATAAAGAGTAAGTGAGTAAATGGAAACCCCGTTAGCGGTTGAAAACCCTGACGGTGGTTTGAGTGAGAAAGAGACAACTCTTTGTTCTCCTTTTTATTTTAAAAACTAAAACCAACATATTTTATGTCAGAGAAATTACAACAAGACCACTTTAAAGTGGAAGCCAAAAAGCAACAAGAAGGTGAGCAATATTTGGCAGGCCGGGGTGCCCAGTTTAATACTAAAAACCGGTTCTTTAAAAATGAAACCACCAGGGAACACATCGAAGGCATTGATGATTGGGAGGAATCGAATGTTTCTACTATCTACATGGAACAAGAATCAAAAACCATCGTCAATAAAGTTGAAAGTAAAGATGTAGGCATGGGCTATAGTATGAACCCCTATGCAGGTTGTGAGCATGGTTGTATTTATTGCTATGCCCGTAATGTACATGAATACTGGGGCTACAGTGCCGGTCTTGATTTTGAACGAAAAATTATCGTCAAAAAAAATGCGCCGGACCTGCTGCGAAAATTTTTAATGCACCCCAAATGGGATGGAACACCTATTATGCTGAGTGGTAATACTGATTGCTATCAACCTGCCGAACAAAAATATCGTTTAACAAGGGGGTTGCTTGAAGTGTGCAATGAATTTAATCAACCTGTTGGCATACTTACTAAAAATTCCTGGATACTAAAAGACAAGGATATACTCCAGGAAATGGCAAAGAAGAAATTGGTTTCGGCAATGGTTTCTATCACTTCTTTTAATGAAGACCTGCGGAGAATTATGGAACCAAGAACCACGACGGCTAAACAAAAGTTAAAAGTAATATATGAACTAAGTAACGCCGGTGTCCGTATGGGAGTCATGATGGGGCCCATGATACCAGGATTAAATGAACATGAAATGCAGCGAATCATGAAAGAAGCAGCAGATAACGGGGCAACTTTTACAGCGTACACTTTTATCCGCTTGAATGGTGCTATCAAATTTTTATTCCATGATTGGTTATTTAAAAATTTTCCGGACAGGGCAGACAAAGTGTGGCATCTGATAGAACAAAGCCATGACGGAAAAGTAAATGATACCCGCTGGGGTGTTCGTATGCGGGGCGAAGGTAATATTGCAGAGATGGTAGCCCAGCAGTATAGAAAATACGGTAAACTATATAATATGAATGCGGAAGAAAAAGAATGGAGTTTGGATACCACTATTTTCAGAAGACCCGGCGGGCAGGGAAAATTGTTTTGAGGGCGGCCCGAAATTTTATTCTTCAAACCATTTTTTTCAGATATGCAGAACAAATAAGCTTAGAATTTTTTACATAAGAAAACCTCTGTAGAAACAGAGGTTTAACCAAAACTAACTGCATATGAGAAAAGAGTTCTAATTTATTTTTAGTCGTAAACTATTTTTAAATTTAAATAATCCCCAAAATCCACCTTCTTTTTCTTCCTGTTCTGTTATAACAAAATCCTCTTTAAAATTTGAAAATTTGTTTTTTTTAAATGGCTCTTTATTCTGAGTGCTTTTTTTTGAGGGTAGGGAGGAAAATTTTTCCAATGTATTCTTCATAATGATGATTTACTGTTAGGATATATTCAATGTTCATGCCATTGAAAACAGTAAAAAAATCCCCTTTTGTCTACAAGAAAGGAATTGAAAACCAGCAGCTAAACCTATATCTTAGAATATAGACGGGATAATGAAGCGGGAAATGAGGAAAAAAATCTACAATAAGAGATGTTATAATAGACCTTATACTTTCACATACAATTTATTTTTATCCATCCAGTAGCAAATAGCCCACATAAAGGTAATAACACAAAGAGCATAAGCTAATGAACCATTTTCTGGTGCCCCGGGGATATGAATTAAAACTTTTTTGTAAAGCCAGTTCCAGGGGTTCACTCCCTCACCCAGTTTTATCAAGGCTAACCCTTTGGGAAGAAAAGCACTCAGAGCAAAAACAAACAGGGCATTTTTTCCGAACACATCAAAAAACCGGGCAAGTCCACCCCGGATTTGTTTTATCTCGATCAGGTAAATCATAGTGGCAATGGTGATAATGGCGAGACCAGTAGTATAAATGGTATATGAACTGGTCCATATTTTTTTGTTGATGGGATAAACCATGTCCCAGCAAAAACCTGTCAGCAACAAAGCTATACCTGCTACAAATAATCCACTGATCATTTCAAAAAGACCATTTGAATGAATGACCTTTTTTTCTGAATTTCCAGATTGGAGTTCCGGAACTTTGCTTTTTTTCTGTATATAATCCCCTACCAGGTAACCAAAAATAACCTGTACGATGGCTGCCAGGGTGCTCACCAGACCTTCCGGATCAAAAGGAACACCCTCACCTTTATAAATATGCGGGACACCTAAAATGTTTATATCTAAATGCGTTCCAAACCATCCGGTAAGGCTGTATGGATCAGATGGGTTGGCTATATAGGTGATCATCCAGTATAGTAACAATAAAACTGAACCTACATAAAAAGCTTTCCTGGCTTTCAGGTAATAAATAATTACGGAAGCAAAAAAGTAACAAACTGCTATTCGTTGCAAAACCCCAAATATCCGAACACCCTGTGGATCACCTTTACTATCAGTATATGCCCACTGTTTAAATACGAGACTTGTATCAGCCCATTTTACAAATGGCCACCAGTTTAGAAACAAGCCAATCAGGAAAATAATGGCGGTTCTTTTAATTACCTTTTTCCAGAAAACCGCATCCCCCGCGGCTTCCAGCTTAGGCATCACAAAAGCCATGGCATTGCCTACAGCAAATAAGAAAAAAGGAAACACCAAATCCGTAGGTGTGAGTCCATGCCAGGGGGCATGTTCCAGCGGGGCATAAATATGACCCCAACTTCCCGGATTATTTACGAGTATCATCAGGCATACAGTGGCACCCCGGAAAACGTCAAGTGAGTAAAAGCGTTGGTTCACAATAGTAAATGTAAGAAAATGAAATTAGTGGAAAGGGTAAAAGATACCTTCCTTAAAGCCTTTATAATTGAAATTTCTTTTGCTGCCGGTTCCAATCATTCCTCTGTGGCATTGAAATTGCCAATTGGGCTTTTTAAAAACAAAAGAGTCAAAAAAATGCATAGAAAAAGCATATTTCTCTGTAAAGGAATTGATACTGATATATAAAGCAAAAACAGTCACAATTGCAAAAGTTAGGTGCAATAAAATATTTTAGTAATTTCTACTTTAGTAGTTATCGACTTGTAGGAGTAAATGCTTCAAAATCTGCACATTTTATTCGCTTTCCACTCACATCTTATCCTATATTTGCAACCAAATTAAGGAGAAGAAGGATAAAGACAAATAAAATTCTCCTAATTAATTGAAGTACAGTTATATACATTAAATTTTATGTGACTGAGATGGCGGAGCTATACAAAAAATTGAGAGGTTGAGTCGTAAATGGTTAGCCGTATATACACGGCCAAGATGGGAGAAAAAAGTGAACCAGCTTCTTATTGAAAAGGGACTAGAAAGCTACTGCCCGGTAAACAAAGTAAGACGCAAATGGAGTGACCGGGTAAAAGTGGTGGAAGAACCTTTGTTTAAGTCCTATGTATTTGTAAAAGTGAATGATGAAGACAGGAGTGCTGTACGAATGACACACGGGGCCATCAACTTTGTATATTGGGATGGCAAACCAGCCGTGATCAAAGAAAAAGAAATAACTGCTATCCGCCGTTTTCTGGATGAGTATGAAAATGTAGAGGCAAGACCGGTAGAATTACAAGTGAATCAACGGGTACGCATTACCAACGGAACGCTGATGGATAAAGAGGGAAAAGTGCTGGGTATACGCCACAAAACGGCTAAAGTTGCTATAGAAAGCCTGGGGTTTATTTTGGTAGCATATATTGACAGAAGTAAATTAACTTCGGCAGGACCTAAGTAAAACCAAACCTATTTTGCAGAGTTTGCTGCATTTATATTAAAGACGTATCAATGAAATTCATCCGGATTTTATTACTGTTTTCCCTTCCATTTTATTTTTTCTCCTGCAACACGCAAAAAAAACTGCCTTACTACCTGGACAATGTAACAGACAGTTCGGCAAAAGGTACTGTTAAGATACCTGAGTTGCGGATCCAGAAAAACGACCAGCTTTCTATCCAGATATTCAGTTTAAGTACTAAGCCAGAAATATCGGATTTAATTTACAACCAGCCAATGTCGGCAGCAGGCGCACAGGCAACAACAGGTACAGGATATTTTGTAGACCTGAATGGAAATATTGAGCATCACCGGTTAGGAGTGATACATGCAGAGGGTTTGACGAAGAAAGAATTGGCTGCCGAAATCAAAAGAAGACTTATTGAACCTGTAGAATTATTAAAAGATCCTACAGTTATCATCCGGTTTTTAAATTTTACAATAACCGTGCTGGGGCAAGTGGGTAAAGAGGGTCCCCTCAATGTGCCGGGGGAACGGTTAACTATATTGGAAGCGGTGGGACTGGCGGGAGGTATTTCAGATTATGGTAAAAAGAACAGTGTACGGATTTTACGGGAAGTTGATGGCAAAAGAGAAATGGGTGTTATTGATCTATCAGCGAAAGATATTTTTGAATCACCCTATTATCACCTGGTACAAAATGATATGCTGATAGTGGAACCGACCAGGCAAAAATTACAGGATGCAGACCAGGCAAGAATTGCTTCGAAAATATCATTTGCTTTCACCCTCGTCACCGTAGCAGCTACATTAGCTAATATTTTCATCAAAAACTAAATTCGCCCACTAATATTAATTAGAAATTTTTAAATGCAGGAACAGGTAATCAATAACGTCAACGAAAATAAAAGCGAACTTGGGAATCTT
>JBKJLR010000111.1:0-8944 GCA_046596865.1 Chitinophagaceae bacterium | reverse complement strand
TCAACGTTGGGGCCTGTAGTAATATCCTTGCCTTCTCTACAAAATTAAATGCCGGAGATAAGATCACAATTGCAGAGTATATTCACCACTGCAATTGTGATCTTATCTCCGGCATTTAATTTTGTAGAGAAGGCAAGGATATTACTACAGGCCCCAACGTTGATACCGGGGACAGTTTGAACACTACTTCGCAATGACTCCCGCCCATTTTTCATGGCAGTAACTGATGCACTGCCCGGTATATATTCGCAGCCATAACCATTCCAGTTAAGATTAACAGAAAAAAAATAAAGACCTGCAGTAGGAGCAATGAATGCATTTTCCGAAGAAGAAAAACCGTTTCCATCATTATATATTACTGCATCAAAGCGCAGTGGGGATCTTGGGGTCGCCAGGTCCGTGACAACTGCTTCAAATGCTACTTTAGCTGGTGGTGGGGTTATCGGTTGAATTTTAGGCACGGGTAACGCTACTTTGCCGGGCTTACCTGAGGGCACCTGGGGTGTTTGTGATTGGCCTGGTATTCCAGCAACAATGATAAAAAATAAAAGAATATTCTTTTTCATACTGAATGAGTTTAGATATTACCTTTCAAATTTCAGTATTAATAATGTAGCCCGCAATTACACAATCGGGTAAGAAAAGATGCAGGAAGAAGCTAGTCCAGTTTGATTATCTTATGCCGGAGGGCTTTGGCCACTGCTTCAGTGCCGCAATTTACATGAAGTTTGTGGTAGATATTTTGCAGGTGTTTTTTTACCGTATCTATGGTAACATTACTTTTATCGGCAATCATTTTGTACGAATTCCCTTTTACCAGTAAATCAAGAATTTCTTTTTCTCTTGTGGTAAGATTAAACTGTTCTGAATCTGATTTCGCCTGACGAAAATGCTGAAAAACTTTTTGTGCTACAAAAGGGCTCATCGGTGCACCGCCATTCATCACTTCCTGTAAGGCAGTAACCAATTGTAAGGGAGAGGTATTCTTCAGTAAATAGCCATCAGCCCCTGCACAGATAGAGTCAAATATCCTGTTGTCATCATCAAACATGGTATGCATCACCACTTTTACATCCGGGTTAATATTCTTAATTTTCTTTACCCCCTCCACTCCACCAATGCCAGGCATGTCAATATCCATGACCACCAGGTCGGCATGATATTTTTCCACCTGCTTATCAGCTTTATCGCAATCAGGATAGGAAGCGGCTACATGAAAGATGTTTTCATCGTTTAACAGCATTTCCAACGATTGCCGCAGCCGGACATTATCTTCAAATATTAACAACTGATAAGGCATATATTCAAAAATAGGTGATGACTTGTTTACAAAATATTACACTTTCGGGTAATAGAGCAAAGTGAATTGTTTAGCTGATTTTCATCTCCAAGGTTACCGTTGTGCCTTCTCCCGGCTTTGATGTAACTGATACTTGTGCCCCGGAAGCCCTTGCCCTTTGTTCCATATTCTGCAAACCGTTTCCCAACCTGTTGGTACTTCTATCAAAACCTTTCCCGTCGTCCTGAACAAGTAATTCGATTTTTTGGTCTTCTGCAGTCACCCGGATAATTGCATTTTTAGCTTCAGAATATTTTACCATGTTATTTACGGCTTCTTTAAAGATCAGGTACAAGTCCCTGCGTTGTGTCATACTCAACGTAAGACCTGGTTCATTTACCGGGAAATCAAATTGGCCGTTTATGTTTTTTCCATCCAGCATATCTGCCGCATACCTTTTCATCCGGATGAATAAATTCTGCAGATCATCATACCGAGGATTTATATTCCATACAATGTCAGATAATGATTCGCTGATCCGCTGAATATCTTCCGAAGCTTTGGATAAATAATCCTTTGATTTTTCCGGCTGGGTGATATTTCGCCGGGCCAATTCGTTTAATATATTAATGTTGCTCAATGATGCTCCAATATCATCATGCAGATCCTGGCTTATGTTATTGCGCATAGCCAGCAAACTTGTTTGCTGCTCCAGTTTCTTCTTTAATTGATAACGGTTAAAAAAAGTTGCCCCCAGTAATAGAAATAATCCAAGGCCAGCTATCAGCAGGTTTCGCACCAGCTTTTGATTCTTCAGCTGTTTCTGCCGCAGTTGATTTTCTTTTTCTGTCAGTTCCAGTTGCTGGGCATTAGTTTGAGCCAGCAATAATTGTTTATCAAGTTCTTCTTCCTGCTGCTTTATTTTAATATCCCTTAATTCCTGCGATTTAGAAAGCAGGTCAATCTCATTTTGCTTTTGCAAGGCAGTGGCTGCATTTCCGGTAATAACAGCTTTTTGTTTTTCTATTTCCAGCTGTTTGATCCGTTGAGTAGTATTCAGCCTAGTTATTTCATTATCCTTTTTCTCCGTTTCATACCGGGTGACCATCTCTGCAATGGATGACTCTGTTTTTTCAGAAATAACACTGTCTTTATACAATATATATTTTTTATAATATTCATAAGCCAATGATGAGTTTTTACTTTCATCATGATAGCTGAACATTTGAAAATAAAAATCCCTCTTACTTATTTTATCCGGTAAGTCTTTTAACAAGCTAAGAGATTTATCGTAATAAGAAATGATTACTGCAGAATCATAATTTAGCTGGCGGGATATAGTACCGGCAGACATATACCGACGGGCAAGCATAGTAAGATTTTTTCCGTCTTTTTCCAGCAGAGCAATTGCCTTTAATTCGAACGCCAGTGCCTCCGCAGGTTTTTTATTGGTACTGTATAAATTGGCTGCAGTTACATAAGAATGAATAATTCTTGGTTCCTGTTTGCTTTGCAACGCATACTTTACACATAACTGCAGATACTTTTCCGCTTCTTCATTATCAATGCCTGTATAAAACTGGCTTATATTACAACAGCCAATAGAAAGCCTGGCCATGTCACCGGTTTTTTCCCTAAACGCCAATGATTTCTTCGCATACTCAATGGCCTTTGGTCTGTCATTTAACCCGTAATAAACAGAGGAAAGATTACTATATGCCACACCAAGTTCCCCGTATTGACGGGGAAAATAATTTTCATAAATGCTGATAGATTGTATCAAACAATTGGCCTGTTTACCCAACTCTCCTTTTCTTCCCCAGGTATATCCAAGATCATTAAACGCCAGTGCTGAATACCTGGTGGGGTGTTGGGCCAGGTAATACAGGAGGCTTTTTCCAAAAAGGGCGGCGGCTTCATCGAACTGGTCTTTATACATTTTCACCTGGGCCATCTGCATCCAGCTGATTGCCGTGATAAGGGAGTCATTCAATTGCAATCCTATTTTGTCTACGGCAGTAGCATTTGCATCCGCTTTTTCCAGCTCATCCTTATCAATATATACATCGGTTGCTTCTATCAATGCATAAGCAAGACCTTTTTTGAAATTCTTTTGCCTGCTCAGGCTTTCTGCTCTATCACAATAGAAAAGAGCAGAATCATAATTTCCATCAGAAAAAAATGTTTCTGCTTTATCTATTAAAGCGAAGATAGAAGTGGAATCACCCTTAGTATATCCCGGCTGGGCAGAAAGAGTGCCGGGATTAAAAATCAGGATTACCATCAATAACCACAAAATTCTCATGCTACAGTCATTTCAGTCCCAAAAATTACAACTAATCTATGAAACCGTATGAAGGTTAACTTTGTGCCGTGAATTCATCTGATCCTCTGGTACTTTTCGACGGCTTATGCAATTTTTGTAATTACTGGGTAAACTTTGCTATAAAAAGAGACGGAAAAAAGAAATTAAAATTTACACCCTTGCAGGGAGAAACTGCCACGCAGCTACTTCCCCGATATAATATCAACCCCACTTCACTCAGTTCAGTCATTTTTATTGATGCCGGGAAAGCATATACGCAATCATCTGCAGCAATCCGGATTTGTAAACATTTGAATGGGGGATGGAAGTTATTTTATGCGTTGATTGTAATCCCAAAATTCATCCGGGATTTTTTGTACAATATCATTGCCCGCAACCGGTATAAATGGTTTGGCAAAAAACAAACCTGCATGATACCCACACCGGATCTGAAAGAAAGGTTTCTTGACTGATAGCTTATTTATCAAGATTACGCAGAATCGCCGCCATAATACCGGCACCGGAAAAAAAGGAGATAAAAACGTATCCATTACTTAACAGTAACGAAAACTCAGAAGGATTACGTTTAAAGTGGCCATTTACCAATAAAATAGTTGCGGCAGAAATCATAAGCAGTGAAAGAATCAAAATAATATTACCCGTGAGTTTATAAGAAAAATGGTTCTTACCAATTAAATATTCCACACCGCTTATGGTAAACACGGCTGCAAAAGCTCCTGTAACTATCCATAATACAATGATATATGCAGAGGAAGAAGAAAGCCGTGTGACAATATCAAGAAAGATTACAAGAATCTGAAAGAGGTAATTAGCAACGCAAACAAAAATTATAGATACCAAAAATGAAATAAGGGTGTAAAATATTTTCTTAGTCAATGTTATTTTGGAAATTACACCTTCATTTTTTATTACTCTTTTTAATCGCAAAGGGAGTCCTGACATGATAATAAAAGTTCGAACTAAAGTTATTCAATATTAATTTCTCCTTTCATATAAAAAACACATTGGCCGCCGATAATAACTCTCTCTTCTTTTTGTCTGCAAGAAAGAGAGCCGCCTCTTTTTGAAAGCTGCAGGGCTGTCATTTTGGTTTTTCCCAGTTTTTCGTTCCAAAAAGGAATTAATTGTGAATGCGCTGAACCAGTTACAGGGTCTTCATCAACTCCTGCAGTGGGGGCAAAAAAACGGGAGACAAAATCAACCTCTTTTCCGGGTGCCGTAATGATAACCATGCCGTCTACTTTTTTCATTAAGGAAAAATCGGGTTTACAATTCCTGATAGCTTCTTCATCGCTAAACTCAACCAGATAATCCCTGTATTTATATACTTCTGCTATGACTGGATTAGCTAATGAAGCCAGTAACTCCTTAGGATACTCCGTTAACTTTACCGGCAGCCACGAAGGAAAATCCATTTCCAGTACCTCTTTCTTTTTGGTGACGGACAGCAACCCACTTTTTGAACTAAATACTACTTTCTTTTTTTTGGTTTTCAGTATTTCGAAAATAACATATGCAGTAGCCAATGTAGCATGACCGCAGAGATTGATTTCCAGTTCAGGAGTAAACCAGCGGATGTCAAAATCAGCTTGGTTATTTTTGCTGGGAACAAAGAAAACAGTTTCGGCGAGATTATTCTCCATTGCCAGCCGTTGCATCAATCCATCATCAATCCATTTTTTTAATGGAATAACGGCGGCGGGATTACCGGCAAACAATTTGTCTGCAAAAGCATCAATTTGATAAAGTGTCAGTTTCATGTGCTTAAATTTTATTACTTAATTATTGGCCGATGTTTTTCACCAAAAAAATTATCATGGCCGGAGTTAATTGTTCAATATTTTAAAGTTCATTAAATTTTTTTGTACAGAATGTGTCAAAAATAATAATTCACAGAAAGAAAAATCCCGTCTTGCACAAGTCAAGGCGGGATTGTCATATTTTTATTGTTACCTGTTAATCCTTATCATTCATTATCCTTATCCACCCTGAAAGATACTTTACAGTTTACACCGAATGATTTTATTTTACCCTCCTTTACATGTACTTTCATTTCCTTTACCCATACAGAATCAATATTTCTTATTGTTTTGGATGTTTCCTCTACCGCTTGTTTTACGGCATCATCAAAACTTACATTCGATGAAGCGATTACTTCAATAACTTTTACAATACCCATAATACTTTGTTTTAGAATTAATAATAAAATTAACCAATAAGATACCACTATTTTTTCTGGCAATGGATTCTATTTATTCCGCCATCATCTCCTTTATCACAGCTTTAATTTCTTCTGCATTTAGTTTGCTGAAATAGTCCCCATCACTTCCATAAGCCGGCCGGTGGGCTTTACCCGTAATTGTTCTGGCAGCCGCATCCAGATACTTATACCCCCCCTGCTCTTCCATCACTTTATTAAACATATAAGCCGCAGCACCGCCAGGTACATCTTCATCCACAAATACAATCCGATTGGTTTTTTTGAGGGAGTCTAAAATCATATGATGAATATCAAAGGGCAGTAAAGTTTGTACATCCACGATTTCGCAACTGGTACCCATTGCCTCAAGCATATTCACTGCATCCTGAACAATACGTAAAGTAGAACCATAGGAAACAATAGTTATATCCGTTCCTTCTTTTATTACTTCTGGCACACCCAGGGAAACAGTAAAGCCAAGCAGGTTAGTTGGTAGTTTTTCCTTCAGGCGGTAGCCATTCAGGCATTCAATTACTAAACCGGGGTCATTGCTTTTCAGCAATGTATTATACATACCCACAGCCTGGGTCATATTTCTTGGAACACAAACATATATTCCCCGAAGTGCATTAAGTACCATGCCCATTGGTGAACCACTGTGCCAGATACCTTCCAGGCGATGCCCTCTCGTACGGATAATAAGAGGGCAACTTTGCTGTCCTGCTGTTCTGTAATGAAGAGTTGCCAGATCATCGCTCAGCGGTTGCAATCCGTAAAGAAGATAATCAAGATATTGAATTTCGGCAATGGGTCTTAGTCCCCGCAAGGCCATACCTATTCCTTGTCCCATTATCGTCAACTCACGGATACCCGTATCAAATATTCTCTGGTTACCATGTTTTTGCTGCAACCCACTGAAGCCCTGGTTTACATCACCAATAAAGCCAAGGTCTTCACCAAAAGCCACTACTTTAGGATTGGCCGCAAACAGTTCATCAAAAAACTTATTCAATACTTCAAAACCATTTAGCGATGGAGCTTCGTTCGCAAAAATTGGCTTCACCTCTACTACCTTCAGGGCACTTTTAGGACCTTCATTATAAAGATGAGTGTTGTACAATTTTTTACCTTCTACCTGGAGGTCATTATAATAATCTCTTGTCCAGTAGGCCGCCTCTGTATTGCCTGCAATATCAAGCGTCGCATATAATGCTTTTAATACATCTCTTCGCAAAGGCTCACGGGTGATTGATAATTCCGTAGCCAATTTTTGCAAGACTGTTGTATGTTCCGGCAAAGCATTCGCCAGGGTATGTATTAAATCTGTGGCTCTGGCTACCTGCTTTTTTACAGGAGTGATGAATTTTTCCCATGCAGCGGCTTTACTATCTCTTACTTGTTCTTTTGCTTTATCAACTATATCATTCAATTCTCCCTCTTCCGCAAGTCCGTTTTCAATGATCCATTCTTTCATTTTCTTAATGCCATCCCATTCTTTTTCCCACTCCAGCCGCTCCGCTGACTTATATCTTTCATGACTACCGGAGGTAGAATGCCCCTGCGGTTGGGTGATCTCTTCTACATGAAATAGAACCGGGGTATGATTTTCTCTTGCTAACCTGATACCTTCTTCAAAAATTTCACACATACCTGCATAGTCCCAGCCTTTTACTTTGTAAATGTTAAGTCCGGTTGGGTCTCCATTTTTCTGCATTCCACTTAAAGCATCTGAAATTGAGGCCTTTGTAGTTTGGTATTCTTTGGGAACCGAAATACCATAACCATCATCCCATACAAAAACTGCCAGCGGTATTTGTAAAACACCTGCCGCATTAATTGTTTCCCAAAAATGACCTTCACTGGTGGAGGCGTCACCGATTGTGGCAAAACAAACTTCGTTGCCATTTTGCGACAGCTCTTTAAAACTATGAAGCTGTTCAATATGGCGAAATGCCCGGGAAGCATAAGCCAAACCAAGAGCTCTTGGCATTTGGCCTGCAGTCGGGGCAATATCACTGGAAATATTTTTAAGTTCTGCCAGGTTCAGCCATTCACCATTTTCATCTACCATTTTTGTAGCGAAATGGCAATTCATCTGACGGCCGGCGCTGAACGGGTCGTTAGCAATATCCGGATCAGCATATAATTGTGCAAAAATTTGTTCTGCATTAGTAAGGCCAGCGGCAAACATAAACGTCTGGTCACGGTAATAACCGCTGCGAAAATCTCCTGGCTGAAAAAATTTGGCCATGGCAACCTGGGCTACTTCTTTACCATCCCCAAAAATTCCAAATTTGGCTTTTCCACTCAAAACTTCCTTTCGGCCTAATAAGCTGGTTTCCCTGCTAATGCAAGCCATGTAGTAGTCTCTTAGGACAGCCTGCCTGAACCTGTCAAAAGAAAGCTTTTCTGAGTCAACTAATATTTCCTGAGTTGATTCCATAAAGCAAAAATAGGAAGATTGACTGCAACCCCCTCCACCCTCTATGTTTACTTAGTGGGGAAAGAAAAAAAACATGTAAGTGACTGCAACCCATCTATGTAATATGGCATCTTTTGTCTAAATTTGGACTCTTCAATAATCTTTTATGAAAAGAATCATCCTTTCTTTTTTCGTACTTACGTTTACAATTGGTTTGAATGCCCAGCAAAACGGTACTTCCGTTGTCAACGGTGCCACAACTGTTGCGGCTTCAGAAGATGTGCTGAAATTGAAAGAAACCGAGCATGATTTCTCCACAATACCCCAGGGTAAACCTGTTTATTATTCATTTGATATTGTAAACACTGGTAAGATAGCGTTAAAACTAGACGATGTTCATGCAAGTTGCGGCTGCACTACTCCAGAATGGAGCCGTGAGCCAATTGCACCCGGTGCTACTGCAAAAATTAAGGTTGGTTATAACGCTGCAGCTGAAGGTCACTTTGAAAAATTTATTACTGTTACCTATAATTCTAATCAAACAAAACAAATAACGATCAAAGGCACTGTATGGAAAGCCCCAGAGGGTTCAGCTCCGGCCAATGCATCTGTTGATTTCTTAAAAAAACAATCCTTTTAAAATTTGTAAACCATGAAAAAGACTTTATTACTCGCTTCTGCTTTTATGTTCAGCCTTGCTGTAATGGCGCAGCCAAA
>JBKJLR010000206.1:0-6393 GCA_046596865.1 Chitinophagaceae bacterium | reverse complement strand
GCCATTAATTATTCCGATAGCATTAAAATAGCTGTCATACTTTGTTCTTGTTTTTATAAACTCATCCAATGTTTTTTCCAGCGCCAGGTTTCGCTGTTTGCCCCAATAACTAAAGCCTTCAATACCTTCCAGCATTTTCCCGATTTCGGTTATAAGCAGAAAATTTTTAAGCAGGTACTTTTGATGTTCATTATTAATACCAGTAAAATCATTTATGGCTACAGCGGACTTATTATTGAGCCGGTAAATTGTTTTAGGCGTTCTTCCAAACTTAACAATAACATCCTGCTCTAAAAGCTGGGTGATGGCAATATGAATAGCTTGTTTCGATACATGCAGCATGTCCACCAATTCCTTTACGCTCAAATCCCCCTTTTCTTTAAGGGCAATTTCTATTTTGTCTCTAATTTTCATTTGTTGACTATTTACTATCAATAGTCAAAAGTAATTAATATTGTTGAAATATAAAATAAGACTTACATGTCTGATACATACAGAGTGTGAAACCTCAGAACACTGCGGAAACAACTATATCCCGCCTTGGGCGGGATATAGAGATAATGTGTCCATTTTTTCCGGTGCTTGCCCTGATGAAAATCAGGGGGTGTGTGTATGTGCTTCCATAAATAATTTATTTCAGATGATATTCTTTTTTTAATAATACCATTATTTCAGTTGCCAGTTCCATTGCCCTGGGATAATATTTCGTCCGCTGATTTTGCCTGTTCATTTTAGTATCCAGAAGGGCATTTGCAAATGCAATTAACATATCAGCAGTATTGTTCTGCACAGGCATATTTATATTCCTGATGGAATCAATTAAAGCATTTTTTCTTCCTAAAACGACATCATCCATTGAGATTGATGAAAGGGCTTGCTCGTATTTAGGTATTACTATTCGGTCTTTGTATGCAACGGCTCTTTTTCTTTTTTCAAAAATATAGTCATCCTGTTTGGAAATTATATTTGTAATCGTATTATAATTACTTAGCTGCGTTACCAGTTGAGTATTGGTGAAATAACGAAGATTGCCAGAGCTGATAAGCTGGTCTAATGTGGCTTTGTTCCAGTCAACATCATATCTCAAGCTAGCAAGCCGCATGTAATAATATAATTGACCGCCTTTTTGAGAAAAATCAGCACTGCTAATAAAATTAACGAAGCTGTCAATGATATTATTTACTCTAGTTTCATATAATGCAGCCTTTTTTATATCGGCTGTATCGTTTTGCAAATCTTTATAAAGACTTTGTGCATAGGCTTTGGCACGGCTGTGCTCAACCATATGTTCTCTTTTGTTCTCAGCCAGAAACCCGCAAAACACAGCAAGGAACAACATTAAAAACTCCCAGAAATAATGTGTCCATTTTTTTCTGGGTGTATGTGAATGGGCATGTACTTCCATATTTTTAAATTATGAGCCTTGCCTGCCGGCAGGCAGGTTATGAATTAGTAATTGTATTCTTTGGGATTATTATTTTTATTATTTTTCATAATTCTGAATGCTTAATTTCTTTTCATTCCAAATGATATTCCTTTTTTAAAAGTAAAATTAATTCCGTTGCGCTTGATATCACGCCGGGATAGGTCTTGGTTAAGACCAGGTTTAGTAATCCTCTTCTGTTTTCAAAGCTATTGGCATATTCATTCAACAACTGACTGTCGCTGTTTTCAATCGGAATCATATTTGTCATTAATGAATCAGAAAATTGCACCGTATCAGTAGGTAAAACTTTTGAATAATATTTGTAAAAGTGGTTATTCAAAATCCTGCTCCTTATTGCCAATGTTTTTTCACGACGTTCCCTGTCACCATTATTCAAACTGCCCACATAATCCTGGTTTGAATAATATGAACTTATTTTATTAACCAGTTCCTGATTTCTAAAATACCTCAAATTGCCAGATTGGGTCAGCTGAATAAGTGAAGCATTATTCCAGGTAACCAAAGGTGATATAGTATCAATTTGAGAGTGATAATAAAAGGAGCCTGGGACTTTGTTCCCCGTAACCCATCTAAATACAAACGAATTGATACTGTCAAAACTTTCCACAACCTTCTCTACTTGATTAGTAACGTTTTTAATACTAATTGTATCCTTCTCCAGGTCTTTAATTAATAAGCTGGCATATTCCCTGGCCCGTGTATGTTCAATTTTATGTTCCCTGATATTTTCTGCTAAAAACCCGCAGAACACAGCGAGGAACAACATGATAAACTCCCAGAAATAGTGGGTCCATTTTTTTCGAGGGGTGTGGGTATGACTATGTACTTCCATAGCAGCTTTTATTAGTTTCAATCTTTTACAGTAAATAAATATTAATCTTTAGGAACAGGCGGTGGTCCATCCGGCAACATTGCTTTCCAAACTTCTTTTCCTTTTCTTCTCAAAAACTCTTCTTTAATATCCTGGCGCAGCTTTTCATTTTCAAAAAGATCAACCATTGTAGTACCTAATGCTTTGGAGGCAAACAACATTCCTTTATGCCCGATGCTCATACCTCCACAAGCCACCACCACCCATGAATGCCAGGGAGATTCAAAAGGAGCCGTAGTAGCTAATAAAGTAATCTCCGGTACGATATAGCTAACATCACCCACATCAGTAGAACCACCCGGAGGATCTTCTTTTGTTATTTCTAATGGTTTTATAGCGCCGTTGATACCTTTTGCCTCAAGCCCATATTCTTTCATGATCTTGTCGGCAAAATTTAATTCCTCTTTGGTATAAGTAACCGGGCCGACTAAAGTCATATTTTTTTGCAGTGCTTTTGCCCCGGTTTCATTTATTAAAAGTTCATATAAGCCGCTATTTAATTTTATTTCATATTCTACTCCTGCCATCAATGCTGCACCTTTTGCAATATCTTTCATTCGTTCACTAACCTCTGCAACACCACTTCTTTTAGAGTCACGGATCCACAGCCATACACTTGCTTCTTCAGGAATTACGTTAGGTACCTTACCTGCTTTTGTGTACACATAATGCATCCTTACGCCGGGCTTTACATGTTCCCGCAAAAAGTTTATCCCGGTAGTAAATAATTCTGCCGCATCCAATGCGCTGCGGCCATTCCAGGGATCAGCCGCTGCATGTGCACTTTTACCTTTAAAGGAAATACTATAATCGGTTACAGCCTGTGAACTTTGCATGTTGGCCTTATTTTCATAATCGGGATGCCAGTCCAGGCATATATCCAGGTCATTAAATAATCCTGCCCTTGCCATATATACTTTACCTGCCAGATCTTCTTCGGCCGGAGTGCCATAAAAACGAATAGTGCCTTTTAATTTTCCGGCAGCTATTAATTCTTTTATGGATAAGGCGGCACCCAAACTTGCGGCACCGAACATATTATGACCGCAGCCATGTCCCGGTGCATCTTTCTTCAGGGCTTCTTTTACAGGCTGAGCTTTTTGTGACAGACCGGGCAGTGCATCAAACTCACCCAATATTCCAATGATGGGTTTGCCGGATCCAAATTCAGCAATAAAAGCGGTTGGAATTGCAGCCACGCCTCTTGTTACTTTAAAACCCTGCAACTCTGCATAATCCGCTAATACTTTTGCAGATTGGGTTTCCCGCATAGCGGTTTCAGCAAAACTCCATATTTCGTCACTTAGTTTAATTAATTCCTGTTGGTGTTTTTCCACGGAAGCCAGAATAGCTGATTTGTTTTTTGAAACTTCCTGGGCATTTACAAGTGAGCAAATAAAAAGCAGGGAAATAAAATATTTTTTCATAACAATGTTTTGTAAAAAAAAGTATTGTTTTTTGAACCTTGGGCGAAGCTTCGTTACAGATGTTGTTCACCAATTTTTTTATTCTCCGGGATGATATGTTTTTTCTGCATGCTGTAATACGTCTTCTTTGTAAAACAATACATCTTTAAATTTTCCTTTGGTGTACATTTCTAATTGATCGGTAAAATGTTTGGATGAAGGGTCACCGCTATTACCACCAGCGAGTAATGATTTTGCTTTTATTTTTTTTCCAAACTCTACAGCGCAAATAAAACTATTGCCACTTACTCCATATCTTTTGTTGGTACCCGGATAATAGCGGCTGTTATACGAAGGTAACTGTCCCCAGCTTGCAGATGCAAAACCAACAGGATAGCTGGGTTGGTCGTCTTTATATTTTTGTATGATATCGCTTGAAATTCGTTGGTACCGATTGATATCACCCCAGGCTACATCCCATTTGCCAAATTTTTTTTTCAATTCTTTTATTACGGCCAATAATGGTGGCAGCAATTCTTTTGCAGTAGCAGTAGCAGCAAATTTTTTAACCAGCGTTACCTGGTCATCACATCCTTCATCAATATATATTCTTTGAATGGAAGCAGTGAGTTTTTGTGCCCATTCAATAGCCAATGTAGTGGCAACGGAATTTTCAGATGAATGATAGTCCCATTTTTTTAATAGTTGAATGGGTTCGGCTAACTGCAGATACAATGAATCAGTAACTGAAACATTTTTTTCAAAGGATGCTACTAATGCCGGAACTAAAACTTCCATAGCTGAAAGTTTGGTATCATATCCGGCGGCAATCGTTTTATCAATGGTGAATTTATTTTCACTGCTTAATACTCTTGCAGCATTTACACCCCGGAAGTTTTCTCCATCCGGCGCCATATAATTTGGATAGTTTTCTTTTTTAGGGCTGCTACTTCCGGAAACGGTGTAAGCAGTAGAGTTGCAATTTTGTATCCACCCTGTAGCCGGATTATATACATGCACTATTTCATCGAGTGTATGCAAACCTTTCCATTCGGTAGCAGCAGTGGTGCCATCTACCGGAAGGCTCCAGTTAAATGTTGCATCCCTGCGGGGAACATAGTCGCCATGCCAATAAGCGATATTTCCTTTGCTATCGGCAAACACGGTATTGTTAGACGTGTTGGCATGGATTGACATATTCTTTTTATAATCTTCCAAACCTTTTGTTTTAGTGCGGAGAAAACTTTGCATCAAACTTTTTAAGGAACGGTTATAGCCTCTTACACTTATCCATTCGTCATTGCGCCTGGCCATAATGGGCCCATGATGGGTGTAGTAAGTGGTAATGACTTTTGTTTTTATCTCATCATCTTTTTTATACCGTAGAGTGACCAGCTTTTGTGTTACAGGCTTCAGTTTTTTTTCATACTCATAAAATATCCCGTTAGCCTTCTTCACAATTTTTTCTTTATACATATCAGCCACATCCACAATGCTGCTGGTATGCATCCAGCCGCAATATTGATTAAAGCCCTGGTAAACAAAAAACTGTCCCCAGGTAACAGCACCATACACATTCAATCCTTCTTCGCTTGTTACTTGGACTTCTGGACGGAAATAAAAAGTAACATGCGGGTTGATATATAAAATAGCATTGCCCGATTCGGTTTTTGATGGAGCAATAGCAAACCCATTGGAACCGGTTGTTTGTTCTTCAAAAAAATTGGTGGCTTTGGCAACAACGGGTGAATTATCATTAAGATAAAACTTCTTTACATCAGCTTCAGTTACATCGCCGGTGCTGATGGCGCCGATACTGCCATCTGTCCATAATAGCTGATACCAGGGTTTAAAACGGGTAAGCAAGGCCGGTTTTACTTCAGGATGTTTGTAGAGATAATAATTAATACCATCTGCATAGGCATTCAGCAAGCTTTGAAACCAAACCGGGCTTTTTTTATAATCGGCTACCGCTTCAGCCGAGTCAATAATGAGTTTGATATACAAATCATCCTGTAAAGAGCTTTCACCTTTTACTTCACTCATTCTTCCCAGTTTTTCAACGTAGTTCATTTCTACTCTTTTAAAATCATCTTCGCATTGAGCATATAGCAGGCCAAACACAGCATCAGCATCTGATTTTCCATAGATGTGGGGAATGCCATAGTTATCCCGGATGATGGTTATCTGCTTTGCCTGTTTTTCCCAACGGGTAATTTCTGATGGCGAAAATTTTTGAGCAATTAATTGGGCAGGAAGTAAGAGAAGTAGCAGTAGTTTTTTCATTGTATAAATCTGGTTTAAAAAAAGACGATAATATAATTATTTTCTTAAATAGTAATCAGCCAGTGCATTTACAATAGCAGCAGGATTTGCTTCATCGGTATTAGTGAGTACGATAATAGAGAATCCATCATTTACAAACCGGGAGTAGTATGACCTAAAACCGATATTACTGCCGCCATGCGAAATGGTTTTGTGTCCCTGGAACTCATCAATCACCCAGCCAAAACCATAATAGGACTTTGAATTTTCAACTGAAGAAGTTTTAATAAAAGGTTGCCAAAGTGTTTCCCAGTTTTCCTTTTTCAGGATTAGTTTTTTTTCAGCAATCACTTTGTCCCATTTTATCATGTCGGTACTGGTAGATAAGAAACCCCCGCTGGGGC
>JBKJLR010000144.1:0-3664 GCA_046596865.1 Chitinophagaceae bacterium | reverse complement strand
ATCAAAGATGACGTGAAATCCATTGATTTTTCAGTTGCATTAGGAACTGGATATAAATGCAAAAATGGTTTTGGTGTAGGTGCCCGTTACAATCTTGGTCTTTCTAATCTCAACGATGATGATAGTGGTGATCTTAAGAACCGTGGGTTTCAGTTAGGCGTCTTCTATATGTTTGGCGGCTCTAAAATGACTAAAGGCAAGTAATCGTTAGAAAAAAACACATTGAAAAAAAGCCGGGAATTGTTCCCGGTTTTTTTATGCGCTATGTAGAACAAGCAGAATTGTTATTTTTTTATTTGATGTGATAGGAAGAAAATATTATTGAAAAAAAAGGGGTGTAAAATATTTGTCATCATCATAATACTTGTTTTAGAAAAGTGTAAAAGACAAATATTGCGCAAGGTCAGAGTTACTCAAAAAATAAGTCCCGCTGTAGAAACAGCAGGACTTAATGTAATGGTTCTGATTAAGCTTTTATTATACAGTAACAATTTTCGTTTTAAAAATATGAAGTCCTATTGATACTGAACCGTGTTCGTTTTATTTATTGAAGCTAAAGGTTCTGCTGCTTTAATAATTTTTCCTGTTGGTGGAGGAGTAATCGGAGGTAAAGGAGCTTCTACTTTCTTCGCAGCTATCTGCGCAAGAGTAGGAGCTATAACCAGGGAAACAATTGACATCAGTTTAATTAAAATGTTCATAGACGGTACGGAAGTATCTTTAAAAGGGTCACCCACGGTATCGCCTGTTACTGATGCTTTATGTGGCTCTGATTTTTTATAAAACATCTCACCATTTATTTCCACACCTTTTTCAAATGATTTTTTTGCATTATCCCAGGCACCACCTGCATTGTTTTGAAACATTCCCATTAGTACGCCGCACACGGTAGCACCGGCAAGAAAACCACCTAATGCTTCTGCACCAAGACCGGGAGTAAACCCAATTATTAACGGAGAAACGATTGCAATAGCACCGGGCAACATCATTTTTTTAAGCGAAGCTTTTGTAGAAATAGCAACGCATTTATCATACTCTGGTTTGCCGGTGCCTTCCATAATACCCGGAATAGTGCGGAACTGGCGGCGAACTTCTTCCACCATCGCCATGGCAGCTTCACCAACAGCACGAATACATAAAGAAGAAAAAATAAATGGTATCATGCCGCCTACAAAAAGACATGCCAGCACATTTGCTTTATAAATATCAATACCTGTGATGCCCGCTACACCAACAAAGGCTGCAAACAATGCCAGAGCTGTTAAGGCAGCCGAAGCAATGGCAAAACCTTTTCCCGAAGCAGCAGTAGTGTTGCCTACAGCATCCAGTACGTCTGTTTTTTCTCTCACTTCTTTTGGTAGTTCACTCATTTCAGCAATACCACCCGCATTATCTGCAATAGGGCCAAATGCGTCAATAGCTAATTGCATAGCAGTTGTTGCCATCATGCCTGCAGCAGCAATGGCCACACCATATAAACCTGCGCATTCATAAGAACCCCAGATGCCGCCAGCTAATACTAATATTGGTAAAAAGGTTGACTCCATCCCAACGGCCAGTCCACCGATTACGTTGGTAGCATGACCTGTTGATGATTGTTTAATAATAGAATTGACAGGGCCTTTACCCATCGCAGTATAGTATTCAGTAATGATACTCATTAATGCGCCAACGGCAAGTCCAACGGCTATAGCACCCAGTACTCCCCATTTAGTAAATATTACACCACGCAGTTCCATTGCTTCCGGCATCAGCCAATAAACTAATCCCGCCGCAGCAATAGCAGTAAGAATCATCGAACCCCAGTTGCCCATGTTCAATGCCTTCTGCACATTATTTGTATTGATACCTGCTGAATCGCTGATGCGAACAAACAAAGTACCAACAATAGAAAATAAAATACCAATACCAGCTATCAACATAGGAAGAACAACCGGTGCAAATCCATTGAGTGTATCATCCCCACTAACCACACTTGTCTGCTGGCCTAATACAATTGTTGCGAGAACGGTAGCTACATAAGAACCGAATAAATCGGCACCCATACCAGCAACATCGCCTACGTTGTCACCAACATTATCAGCAATGGTTGCCGGGTTTCTTGGATCATCTTCCGGAATGCCGGCTTCTACCTTGCCAACTAAGTCTGCACCTACGTCGGCCGCTTTTGTATAAATGCCACCCCCAACTCTTGCAAACAAGGCAATTGATTCTGCCCCCAAAGAAAAACCAGTCAGTACTTCAACAGTCCTGAACATTTCTTCTGAGTTGATAGCCGCATCAGGAGCGAAAATTTGTTTTAATACAATATACAAACCACCCAAACCCATCACCGCCAGGCCAGCCACACCAACACCCATTACAGCACCACCGGTGAATGATACATTTAATGCTTTACTTAAACTGGTACGGGCCGCTTGTGCAGTACGAACATTGGCTTTTGTTGCGGCTTTCATTCCGATATAACCGGCGAAAGCACTTAACACAGCACCTGCTACAAACGCAATAGCAATAGACCAGTGAGAGTGAGGATTGGCAGTAGCCATTACTGCCAGCAATATGCCGACAATTGCTACGAAGTAGCCAAGAATTTTCCATTCGGCTTTCAAAAAGGCCATGGCACCTTCAGCAATGTATTGACTGATTTCTTTCATTCGGTCGGTACCGGCATCCTGTTTTGCAACCCACCTGAATTTGACGATAGTGTAAAGGAGACCAATCAGGCCCATCACGGGAACGAGATAAATCAATTTGTCCATAAGAGTTGATTCTTAATCAAAAAATAATAGGAAACCGGTTATTTTAACCGGGCGGCAAAGATAAGGGAAAACTATTTTTCTGATGATCGGTTTCTGGATTTTCACGCCGGGCTGTAAAGCCTTGATTGGTCTTAAATTGCGGAGTATATCCTAAGGTTCGAAGATCATTATTCGGGGTTCGGTTCGCAGGTCATCCAGTGTTAGCCACCCTTAGAAAAGCCTGGCCAAGATTATCAATAATATCCCCCGCCATCATTGCTTCCATGGATAATTTTTCTGCAGCCATATCACCGGCATATCCATGAAGATAGACCCCAAGAATAGCCGTCTCAATTGAACTATATCCCTGTGCTAATAGACCGGTCAATAAGCCGGTTAATACATCGCCGCTTCCTCCTGTCGCCATGCCAGGATTACCAGTAGAATTAAAAAATCCACGACCCATCGTATTATCAGGGCTGGCTATTCGGTCTGTCGTTGCAATAAATGTATGATGACCCTTTAATATGATTATACAGTTCAGCTCTTTTGCTTTTTGCAATGCCAGTTGAATCCTTTCAAAATCATTGAGGGATTCACCAAATAATCTTTCAAATTCTTTTGGATGTGGTGTAAGGATCGATCCCCCGGGAATTAATTTCAATAAATCTTTTTGTGATGCCATAATATTTAATGCATCAGCATCCAAAACAACAGGGCTGCGATAAGCATCCAGGATATCCCGAAGCAACATGTTAGTTGCAGATGCAGTGCCGATACCCGGGCCAATACCTATAGATGCATAGGTTGTTAAATCTTCATCAATCGTTGTATTGATCATTTTATTCAAATCTGTCATCACCATCGCTTCGGGAATGGTACTTTGTAAAATATCATACCCGCATTGGGGGATATGACAGGTGAGA
>JBKJLR010000100.1:0-4320 GCA_046596865.1 Chitinophagaceae bacterium | reverse complement strand
GTTTTATGTACAGGTATGGCTGAGGTCATGAATATCCCGGTTTTGGATAACGTCATTATCCGCCCACAGCATACAGAAACCCAAACCAAAAAAGGAAGGATAGAACGATGGGAAAATATGGAAGGGAAATTCATTTTATCAGATTCTATGGATATTCGAAATAAACATTTGCTGCTGGTGGATGATGTGGTAACTACAGGTGCTACCCTGGAAGCTTGTGGCAATGTATTGATAAAAGCTGAAAATGTACGGTTGAGTGTGGCGACGCTTTGTGTGGCATCGAGATAAAGAACTGGTAAATAAAATATATAAACTATTCAGACCTCTGCACTCTTATCTTATTTACTTTATGTACTCAATTTACTTTTCTTATTTTTGGCCTCAATGAAGACTGCCGGAATACTCACACTATCCTTACTTATCATTCTATTTTCCTGCCGGAAAGATTCATTTATTACTGCTGGCGACGCAAGGATAACCGTTACAGCTGACACATTAAAGTTTGATACTGTTTTTGTAACAACTGGTTCAACCTACCGCACATTTAAAATTATCAACGAGAACAATCAGAAGCTTCGCCTTTCTTCTTTGAAACTAATGGGTGGCACTTCTTCTGTTTATAAAATAAATGTAGATGGAACGCCGGGTACTCAATTCACCAATCTTGACATTGAACCGAACGATAGCCTGTATGTTTTTGCACAGGTGAATGTGAACCCCGGAGCTGCCAATCTTCCTTTTATATTAAGGGACAGCATTGAAATAAGTTATAATGGAAAAAAAAGGTTAGTTCAATTAGAGGCATGGGGACAGAATGCTCATTTCTTCCGTAATAAAGTAGTAACCGTAAATGAAATATGGAATAATGATCTACCGTATGTAATTCTTGGTTCGCTTTTGATTAATACCAATCAAACCCTGACCATCAATAAAGGTTGCCGCATTTATGTTCATGCAGATGCGCCCATTATTGTGAATGGCACCCTGCAGGTAAATGGGTTAAAGGATACGGCAGACAGAGTTTATTTTAGTGGAGACAGATTAGATGAGCCTTATAAAGACTATCCTGCCAGCTGGCCGGGTATTTTCTTCCAGCCAGGTTCTAAAGACAATGTGTTTAATTATGCCATTATTAAAAATGCCTACCAGGCCATTGCCACCCAGGATCCTTCGCCTAATGCCAATCCAAAAATTATCTTGAACGAATCTGTAATTGATAATGCTTACGATGCCGGTATCATTTCAATCAACTCAAGTATAAAGGCAAGAAATTGTTTGGTGAGTAATTGTGGCAAGAATGTTTTTCTTGTCAAAGGTGGCGATTACCAGTTTACGCATTGCACGGTAGTTACTTATGCTAATCGGTTTATTGAGCACCGGGACCCGGTTTTGGTAGTCAGTAATTTTATTAACGTTAACAATACCCCTGTTACGGCCAATCTGAATGCAGTATTCCGCAATTGCATTTTTTGGGGAGAAAATGGGTTTGTTGATAATGAAGTAGTGGTTGCAAAAAGTGGCAATACTACTTTCAATGTAAACTTTGATTATAACCTATGGAAAGTGCAAACCGCACCGGCTAATATTACGAGCAACCAGGTCATTAATAATCAGTCACCCCAGTTTGATAGCATTCAAACGTTTAAGAATTACTACAATTTCAGGTTAAAAGCCACTTCACCGGCTATTAATAAAGGGGTAAATGCGGGAGTAATTATTGATTTAGACGGCAAACCAAGACCTGTCGGCATACCCGACCTGGGTTGTTTTGAAAAACAATAAAGGCGGTATTCGGTATCTTTGTTTTTCTTTGTGACAACCAAACACATTCAATTTTCGTTTGTTATAAAAAAAAGTCTCGTTATGAAAACATTGATGCTTACACTGATTTTAGCCGTAACATTAAGCGGCAGTTCTATTTACGACTTTAAAGTAGCCGGCTTAGATGGTAATGATATAGATTTTTCAAAATATAAGGGTCAGAAGATTATGATAGTCAATACCGCTTCTCAGTGCGGTAACACCCCACAATATAAAGATCTGGAAACCTTGTATGAAAAATACAAAGGCAAGCTGGTTATCATTGGTTTTCCGGCCAACAACTTTGGTGCGCAGGAGCCGGGTACAAGCACAGAGATAAAAGAATTTTGTACAAAAAATTACGGCGTAACTTTTCCAATGGCTGATAAAATATCGGTGAAAGGTGATGATGTTGCTCCTATTTACAAATACTTATCTGAACAAGCCGCTGCAAAAGGGTTTGCCGATCCTGTAAAATGGAATTTTGGAAAATTCTTACTCGATGAGAATGGAACGCTGGTTGCTACCTTTTCTCCAAAAACACAGCCGCTGAGTGAAGAGATTTTGAAGTGGTTGAACTAAGTCAGCACTACGATTTAGATTCATTTTTTTAAAAGATTTTTGAGGAAAGCGGTTCAGAATAAACTGAACCGTTTTTCGTTTCTGAAACAGCAGGGCCTTTGTCGTCATACGTATTCTTCTTAATTTTAAACAAAAGATAAAAAGATGCTTACTAAAAAAGAAGTGTTAAAAAGCCTGAAAGATTTACCAGAAGAGTTTATGGTAGATGATGCTATTGACCGTCTGATTGTATTACACAAAATGAAAAAAGGGCGACAGGAAATAAAAGAAGGGAAAGGTCTGAGTACGGAGCAGGCTAAGAAAAAATTAAAGAAATGGCTCAATTAACCTGGGCTCCGTCTGCTCGAAAGATATAGATACCATTGCCACATATATCAAAAGATTCCATGCAGGCCGCCGAGAATATTGTTGAGCTTTTTTTTGACAAAGCTGAAGTACTAACAAAACATCCGGAATTTGGCAAACCAGTTCCTGAAGCAAATGATCCTGCATTTCGTGAAATATTAGTAAGCCGATACAGAATTATTTATGAACTGGTGAATAATAAGTCAGTCAACATCATCACGGTTCATCATCAATCAAGATTACTTAAAAACAATTCTGTTTTTAAGAAGAAACTGAAATAATGCCTTCGTAAGCTATTATCTTCACCTTCCATGCAATTCTCAGACATCATTGGTCAATCAACTGTAAAACAACAACTAGCCGAGCTGGTGCAGCATAACCGCCTGAGCCATGCTTTATTGTTCTTGGGTAAAGAAGGCAGCGGCTCGTTATCACTGGCATTGGCCTTTGCTCAATATGTTGTTTGCGAAAAAGTAAATGGGAAAAATACAGCAGTACAGGCAGGACCTTCCTTATTTGGAGAAGAGCCAGGAACGGAAAACCGACAACTGACAACCGACAACGATTCCTGCGGTGTTTGTTCTGCCTGTATTAAAGCAACTCAAATCGTTCATCCTGATATTCATTTCTCTTATCCTACTGTAACGAAGAAGGCGGGAGAGAAACCAACTGCTAAAGATTTTATTACAGACTGGAGAGAGTTTGTAAAACTAAGTCCCTATGGAAATTTGTTTGACTGGATAGAACAGATAAAGGAAAAGGAAAATAGCCAGGGAAAAATAACAGCGGAAGAGTGTAATGATATTATCCGCAAGCTGAGTTTGAAAAGTTTTGAAAGTGAGTACAAGATTCTCATCATGTGGATGCCGGAGATGCTGGGAACAGAAGGTAATAAATTATTAAAACTAATTGAAGAGCCGCCGCCCAATACGTTGTTCATTTTAGTAACAGAAAATGAAGCACCGGTATTGCAAACCATTGTTAGCCGCTGCCAGTTGATAAGGATACCGGCACTGGAAACCAGGGAAATTGAAGAAGCCCTCATTAGCAGGAATAAAACAGAACCAGCAATTGCCCGGCAAGTAGCCAGTGTGAGTGAAGGCAATTATCATGAAGCATTACAATTAGTACAGCATTCGGAAGAAGATTGGCAAGCCCTTCTCCGGGAGTGGCTGAATGCCATTTTAAAGACCGGACCCGTGGCACAAACAAAATGGGTAGAAGAGATCAGCCGTCTTGGCCGGGAAAAACAAAAACAATTTCTCCGGTACTTCAACCACCTGTTGGAGCAAGCCATCCATTACCGGATAATGACAGTCCCCCTAAATCCTCCGCCAACCGGCGGAGGGATTTTGAGAGAGTCTCCAGATTCAACTATTTCATACATTATCTCAGATACTGAAAGGGATTTTGCTGAAAGATTGAATAAAATAGCCGGAATTGAACAGCAGCAGGCGATTATTGAAGAATTGGACCGGGCCAGTTATTATATAGAACGCAATGCTCATGGCAAAATGCTCTTTCATGCCCTTACGATTAAGCTATACCATATTATTCAGGATAAGATTGTATTTTTGGTGGAATGAGGTGAAG
>JBKJLR010000087.1:0-3802 GCA_046596865.1 Chitinophagaceae bacterium | reverse complement strand
TGCTGAATGTAACCATCAAACCAATCTGGATATTTGGCATTGACAGACAGATACAGAATATAGCAGGCACAGAAGTTTACGGTCCTTACTTTTCTTTATTCAATTTTTCTATTGTTTTCAGTTTTTTACTGGATTGGGGTTTGACAAATTTTTTTAACAGGGAGTTAGCCGCCAACGGGAACAGCTTTACCAGCAAAACTGGTGGGTTTCTTATTATAAAATTACTTTTTGCAATTTTATATGCCGCTATGGTTTTCGGAGTGGCATACCTATCCGGAGTGAGGCAATGGGATATTCTTGCGGGGGTAATACTTATACAGATTCTCACATCTTTTTTTCTCTTTTTCAGAAGTATTGTTACGGCACAGCAATGGTTCAATACAGATTCCTGGCTGTCTGTATCAGATAAAGGATTAATGATACTGCTATGTGGTAGCTTTCTTTATTTTCCTTCTGCCGGGCAAATGACGATTGAGAAGTTTTTACTGCTACAAATAATCTCTACGGTACTTGCCATAATAATTGTGCTGATCATTTTTCTGAAAAAAGGGATCAAGTTTTCATTCAAGACATCTTTTTTGTTTAACAGGCAACTATTCAAATCAGCATTGCCGTTTGGAATAATTGTCTTACTGATGTCGGTACATTATCGCCTGGATGGGTTTTTGTTGGAACGAATTCATAAAAACGGTGCATATGAGGCCGGACTCTATGCCGGGGCTTACCGGCTGCTCGATGCGGCCAATATGATTGGTTATTTATTGGCTTCTTTCCTGTTACCTTTTATTGCCCGTCAATGGAGCCAGGGAAAAAAAATTGATGAAGTAGTATTACAAAGCCGCCACCTTTTGATGCTATTCTCGTTATTCATTGTGACGACCGTCGTTTTTCTTGCCCCATGGTTGCAACAACTATTGTATCATACCAGCGATACAGCGGAGGTGACTGTGTTACAATGGGCTCTGCCGGTTTTGGTGGGCTATTCATTGGTGCAGGTATATGGAACGGTGATGACGGCCACAGGACAGGTAATTCAATTCTGCTACATCATTTTACTGTCAGTTCTGCTCAACATTGTTTTCAACCTGTTGCTAATTCCTGCCTGGGGTGCTAAAGGATGCTGTCTTGCTGCCTTTATCAGCCAGGGGTTTTGCGGAATTACGGCTATGCTGTATGTTCACAAAAAATCAGGAATAAATATCCACTTCCGCTCCCTGTTAATGTATATTTTTATAGCAGCAATACTTTGTTCATTTTATTTTTGGTGCAGGGATTTGGCAATTAACAAATGGCTGATTATTATTGGCGCAGGACTTATTACTGTTGCGGGAGCAATATTTTTAAAATTGGTTGATATAAGAAAATGGCAAACCATCAAAAATCATAAAAATCAGTAAAGGAAATTTAATGCCTGATATAATTGAACTTATAAGTAAATGGTGGAAGCAGGTGTTTGCTGTAGTACTGCTTTCCTTGCTGGCGGTGGGTACTATTACTTTTTTAAAACCAGGGCAATATCTTTCTGTTGCCACAGCGGTGCCTGCCAGTTCTTTTGCTGCTGATAAATCAAAAATTTTTAATGAGAACATACAGGCTCTTTATTCCGCACTTGGTTCACCTGATGAGCTAGACATAATATTGGGCACAGCCAAGCTTGATACTGTATATCTTGCCATAACGGATGAGTTCAGCCTCTTTGATCATTATAAAATTACTGGAAAGGCCAGTAATATAAGAACAAGTTCAGCCTCTCAATTGCGGGAAAACTCAAAAGTGATGAAGAGTGAATACGGAGAGCTAAAAGTAAAAGTGTGGGATACAGACAAAAACCTAGCACCACAGCTGGCTAATGCTATTTTGGACAAGTTGCAATCCATTCACCAGGATCTGCAGAGTGCTGGCAATGAAGCTACATTGAAAGGCCTCTCATCAGGTAAAGAAAAATTACAATTACAGCTTGATACTACATCAGTATCGACAGAAAAAAAGATTTCATTGCAGGGGCAGTTACAGCAATATGAAAAATTAATCGGCGAATACCAACTGATGGTAGATAGCAAGCCTCCGTCATTACTTACGGTTGAAAAAGCCAAACCTTCTGCCCACCCTGACAAACCACGGCGGCTGCAGATAATGGTAGCAACGGCAGTATTAAGTTTAATATTTGCTTTATTCGCTGCTTTGATTATGGAAAGACGAAAAACATCAGGGTAATGACCATCCTTGATAACAAGTCCCAAAACCTGTTTGCCTTTTTAGGAGGATTATTTATTGTTACTATTTCTCTGGCAGTTTTTACTAAACAATATTTATTAGTAGCAATTCCTTTTGCTGCGTTGGTTTTTTATGCAGGCTGGCAAAACAGCAACAATGTTTTTTTTTTACTATTGGCTACTTTACCTTTTTCTTTTGAGTATAATTTTTCATCAGGGCTGGGTACAGATATTCCTGATGAATTTTTAATGTTGCTGGTGTCCGTTCTTTTCCTGGCTAAGTATTTGTATTCACCCAGGGCCATTGGAAAAGATGTTTTACAGCATCCGTTATTACTTCTATTGCTGGCAGTTGTAGGCTGGATCATAATAACGGTCGTTTTTTCAACAAATCAGCCAATCTCTATAAAATACCTGCTGGCAAAAAGTTGGTATATCGGGGCTTTTGTATTAGCTCCGCTCATTGTATTCAGCAAAAAAAAATTTATTTCGATTGCTTCGCTGGTGCTGACCACTTCCATGTTACTGGTAATTATTATTGTATTGATTCGTCATTACGAAACCGGTTTCAGCTTTGCAAGCATTAATGATGCAGTCAGACCTTTCTTTCGAAATCATGTGAACTATTCAGCTATGCTGGTTTGTATGCTGCCGGTATTAATAGCTTTATTTCAATTAACAAAAAACCGGCGTTTAAAATTATTACTGCCATGGGTCATCATCATCGCTTTGGTTGCCTTGTTCTTTTCCTATGCAAGAGGTGCATGGCTGGCACTATTAGCAGGAGGTATTGGATATTGGCTGATAAAGAAACGGTTGCTCTTCTATTCGTACATAGCAGCCATTATCATTACCATCAGTTTGCTTTTCTGGATAAAAGGAAATGACGACTACCTGCTATATGCCCACGATTACCAAACTACAATTTTTCATAAAAACTTTAGTGAACATCTTATCTCAACTTACCAATTGAAAGATGTTTCCACCGCTGAACGATTTTATCGATGGATTGCAGGTGTGAGAATGATAAAAGACAATTGGCTTACGGGTTACGGCCCTAATACATTTTATAATAACTACAAAGGGTATACTGTTCCTGCCTACAAAACATGGGTCAGTGATAATTCGGAACATTCAACCGTGCATAACTACTTTTTGTTGATAGCTGTAGAACAGGGAATTCCGGGGTTAATATTTTTCCTTCTCCTGTTAGGAGCTATGATTTACTATGCACAGTATTTATATCACCGGGTTACAGATTTATTTTACAAAACCGTCTCTGCCGTCACCGGCGTTATCCTTACTATGATTATTGTGTTGAATTCTCTTAGTGATTTGATTGAAACGGATAAAATAGGAAGTCTTTTCTTTTTATGCTTATCAGTACTGATAGTGGCAGATATAAATAACCGGAAATCATCAATTCTGTAACAAGTTTCGAAAAGCCGGGTAGTGATTGTTTTACTAAGGATGATCAAACAGGAAGTTAGATCCTTCCCCTTACATTCAAAGCATCCCTTAACCCATTTCCCAGCAGATTAAAAGCCAGCACCAGCAACATAATAGCAAAACCCGGAGCTAAGGCCAGC
>JBKJLR010000295.1:0-4712 GCA_046596865.1 Chitinophagaceae bacterium | reverse complement strand
CAGTTACCGGCCTAAAGCACCGATGTATATTTTTACAAAAGAACGTTCTTTGGTTAACCAGGTATCATTGAGCTGGGGTGTAAGAGCCTTTTACTATGATGAAGAAGAAAGCCTGGTTGATATTATTTTTGACCAGATTGATATTTTAAAAGAAAGGAAATTCTTAAAGCCCGGCGATATAGTTATTAATACAGGCAGCACACCTGTTCCACTACACCTGCCAACAAATGTTTTGAAAATTACAACGGTGGAATAGATTTGATTAATGTGCAGCAAAAAAATTTTATAAAAAAAGGCGGGAGACCCTGCCTTCTGATTTCATATATTTTGATTTATAGCCTTTTAATCATTACATTTCTGTACCAGACCGTATTGCCGTGATCCTGCAGAGCAATTTTTCCTTTTTTGTAAGTACCGAAATCAGGCATTTTCACAAACTTGCTGCCGGCTACCAGTTTTTTCCAGTTAGCATCCCATAAAGTAGTGGAAACAACATTCTCCCCATTCAGGTAGAAGTCCAATTTACCATTTACACATTTTATTTCAGCCATGTTCCATTCTTCATACTTTTTTACTGTTTCTTTGGAAACTGTAATTAAATCATATAAATCACCAGCCCGGTGTTTAGGAATTTTTGCATCCGGATGACCTTCATTATCCAGCACCTGCATTTCCGGAGCTGTTTCCCACGGCCATTTATACTTAGCAGTGTCTTCATGCACATAAAACATGATACCGCTGTTTCCATCTTTGGCAATCTTCCAATCAAGTTTCAGATGGAAATTTTCAAACTCATCATTGCTTACTATATCGCCGCCATCTTTTATCTGCCAATCTACTTTCACTGTCGTATCAAGATAAAAAGTACCATCTGCAATTTTCCATGCACTGCCCACCGGTTTGCCACCATATTTGTGCCAGCTATTTAAGCTTTGACCGTCAAATAATAATTGCCATCCATCTGCTTTTTGCTGTTCGGTTAATGTATTCGTAGACATTTCTGTTTTTTGTTGGGTCATATCTTCAATAGTCTTTTTTGTTGAAAAGTTTCTGTTACAACCGGCAGCTGCCACGGTAATGATTACAGCCGTGAGAATTTTCACCATCATTTTATTTTTTAAGTAAAAGAATATATTTCGCCATTGCTTCTGCGTCATCCTGTGAAAGAGCAGTGTGAGGTGTCATCATAACTTCACCCCAAACGCCTTTGCCGCCTGAAATGATTTTTCCGGCCAGGTAACGAACAATAGTATCAGACTTGCCTGCATACTTATTGGCAACATCCCTGTAGCTTGGCCCGGTTAGCACTTCATCTATTTTATGACAGGTAAGACAATCACTTTTGCCAATCAATGCCAATCCTTTTTGATAATCGGGATTATCTGAATTTTCCACCACTGTTTCTTTTTTGGTGTCTTCCGGTTTAGTGTCACCCCCGGCTTTCTTGTCATCTTTTCCGCCGCAAGAAGAGATTGCTGCAGCCACTATCACTGATAAAATAATTTTTTTCATACGAATAATTTATAAGTGAAATATACAACTAATAAAATGTTTAATCCAACCCTAATAATCTGCGGTTCATTTTTTCGTCAGCACCACTGGCTGCAAAATCATCAAAAGCCTTATCAGTTACACGGATTATATGCTGTTGTATAAATTGTGCCCCCTCACTGGCACCATCTTCCTGGTGTTTGATGCAGCACTCCCACTCCATTACCGCCCAGCCAGTATAATTGTATTGTGTCAGTTTACTAAAAATGGTTTTGAAGTCAATTTGGCCGTCACCCGGAGAACGGTAACGACCAGCCCTGTTGGCCCAGCTTTGATAACCACCAAAAGTTCCTTGTCTTCCTGTGGCATTGAACTCAGCATCTTTTACATGAAAAGCTTTAATTCTTTCATGATAAAAATCTATGAACTGGATATAATTTAATTGCTGAAGTACAAAATGTGAAGGGTCATATAACAAACAAGCTCTTGGATGATTATTTACTTCTTTTAAAAACATTTCATAAGTAATACCATCAAACAGATCTTCCCCCGGATGAATTTCATAACAAACGTCCACGCCACATTCATCAAAGTAATTAAGGATAGGAAGCCAGCGTTTACCTAATTCTTTAAATCCTTCTTCTATCAATCCCGCAGGTCGCTGCGGCCAGGGATGAAAGAGATGCCATAAAAGTGAACCGCTAAAGGTGGCATGTGCATTCAAACCAAGATGCTGAGAGGCCTTTGCCCCATATTTTAATTGTTGTATCGCCCATTTTGTTCTTGCAGCATTATTTCCACGTACCTGCACCGGTGCAAATCCATCCCACATACTATCAAAGGCAGGATTCACCGCCACCATTTGTCCCTGCATATGAGTTGAGAGTTCTGTTATCTCTAGTCCACAATCATTTACGACGCTTTTTATTTCGTCAGCATACGTTTTACTTTCCGCTGCTTTTTGCAAATCAATAAACGTGGTGTCTAGGGTGGGAATTTGAACGCCTTTAAATCCTAATGCCTCTGCCCATAGGCAAATTGATTTCAGATTATTAAAAGGTGCTGTTTCACCAGCAAACTGGGCAAGGAAAATTCCGGGTCCTTTGATGGTTGTCATTGAACATTTATTATTGAATATTTTACATTTCAAATTTTGTCCACTTCTCTTCACTTTTTCCACTCTTTACCACATTTTCTATAAAAGCCATTCCTCTTATTCCTTCATCCACCGAAGGAAAATCAAGCCATTCTTCTTTTGGTTGTTCATTATTCATTTTGGCTTTGAGAGTTAACGCAAAATTTCTATACAGATTGGCAAATGCTTCTAAGTAACCTTCGGGATGCCCTGCCGGTGTGCGGCAGTTATGACCGGCAAAAGAATTAAGATAGCCAGAACCTGCACGGTAAATTTCAGTTGGTTTGTCCAGCCATTTTACCAATAAAGTATTCGCATCCTCCTGCTTCCATTCCAATCCTCCCTTTTCACCATACACTCTTATTTTTATATTGTTCTCTTCACCTGCTGCTACTTGTGTTGCCATCAGCACACCAGTAACTCCGTTATCAAACTTTAATAACACGGCACCATCATCGTCCAGCATTCTTCCTTCCACTACAATATTTAATTGGGCACACATTTCCGTTACATGCAATCCTGTTACATACTCTGCAATATTAAAAGCATGGGTTCCTATATCTCCCATGGAACCGGCTGCACCACTTTTCTTTGGGTCTGTCCGCCAGGAGGCTTGTGCCTGTCCTGTCTTTTCTAAAAATGTGCTTAGCCATCCCTGCGGATATTCTACAAATACTTTCCTGATTTTTCCCAATGCCCCTGATTTCAAAAATTGTTTTGCCTGTTTTACCATCGGGTAGCCGGTGTAGGTATGGCAAAGCAATAAACTTAATCCTGTTGCTTCTACTTTTTCTTTTAATTGCTTTGCCTGCTCTAATGAAAAAGTAATGGGTTTCTCAATAACTACATTAAATCCTTTATCTAACGCCATCATAGCAGGATCAAAATGAACAAAGTTGGGAGTTACAATGGTTATAAAGTCAAGTCTTTTATCGGCAAGCATGGCTGCCTCTTTCTCCAGCATAATTTTATAATCAGTATAGATGCGGTCTTCATCAAGGTATAAACTTTGACCCGAATCAAGAGCCACTTCTGGGTTTACACTTAATGCACCGGATACTAATTCTATTTGTCCGTCCATATTTAATGCAAGTCGGTGGACAGCACCGATAAATGCATCTTTACCGCCGCCAATCATTCCCATTCTCAATTTTCTGGTTATCATCGCAAACGTTTGAAGTTAATATCTGGTGATTTAAAATGTGTAGCTCCTACATAAAGCTATGTTTAAAAATAGTACATTTAGTTTTTCAACGATTGATTTATATAAATTTAGAATTTAACCCAAGGCTTGCTTATGAAATTTACAACCCGTGTACAGCTATCCACCATGATGTTTCTCAATTTTTTTATTTGGGGCATCTGGTTTGTTACAATGGGCACTTATCTCATTAAAGGAAATATAGGGGCCACGGGTGGTCAAACAGGCTTGGCCTACGGCACCCAATCCCTCGGGGCTATTATTGCACCCTTTATTATCGGGATGATTGCGGACAAATTTTTTGCTGCACAAAAAATATTAGGCGTATTGCACATTCTCGGCGCAGGGCTTCTTTATTATATTTCTTCCCGTGATAGTTTTGGTTCATTTTATAGCCTGTTGATAATTTACATGATTATATACATGCCTACGCTGGCATTGGTCAATTCTATTTCATTAAAACAAATCTCTAATCCTGAAAAAGAATTTTCTTTAATAAGAATGTGGGGCACCATCGGTTGGATTGCTTCAGGTCTTATTATTGGCTGGATGGCCTGGGAAAAAAATCCTGATACCTTAAATATCACTTTCAAAATTTCTGCCATCGTATCTGTTTTTTTTGGCATTTATTGTTTCTTCTTGCCGGATACACCGCCGCCTAAAGCTGGTCAGAAAGTTTCTGTATCCGATGTATTAGGACTTGATGCACTCAAAATTCTAAAAGACAAGAATTATCTAATTTTTTTTATTGCATCAATTTTAATTTGTATCCCTCTTGCATTTTATTATGGCCAGGCAAATGTTTTTTTAAACGAAGCCGGCATGACTAAAGCCGCAGCTAAAATGACAATGGGCCAAATTGCAGAAACTGTATTTCTTTTCCTG
>JBKJLR010000171.1:0-9091 GCA_046596865.1 Chitinophagaceae bacterium | reverse complement strand
AGTTTTCAGAATAACGATGAGGTAAGAGTATTCCTGATTTCATTAAAGGCAGGTGGAGTGGGCCTCAACCTTACAGCCGCTGACTATGTTTATATTGTTGACCCCTGGTGGAATCCTGCCGTGGAGCAACAAGCCATTGACCGTACACACCGCATTGGACAGACTAAAAATATTTTTGCCTACCGCATGATCTGCAAGGATACTATTGAAGACAAGATCCTTCAATTGCAGGAAAAGAAACGGGCATTGGCAAAAGATATTATTTCCGATGATACTTCGTTTGTGAAAGCTCTGACAAGGGAGGATGTAGAATACCTGTTCAGTTAGGCCATTCATCGGGGAATCCACCCATTTCACCCCTTATTATCAAAAAATACCCTCTTCCCGAAGGTTGTTTCGGCTTCTTACGTCTATTTTCGTACACTTATTCTACTGATTATGAAGAAGATTTTTACTTTATCCATCCTGTTTTTAGCCTTATTTCTAACGGCACAGGCTCAAAAATTGAGCAGCATCAAAGGGAAATTAATTGATACAACAACTAATCAGCCCATTCCCGACGCTACCGTTTCTATTTTAAACGTCAAAGATTCTTCCCTCGCCACTTTTACCTTAACCAATAAGCAGGGAATTTTTGAAGTAAAGGCACTGGAAGAAGGAAATTACCAATTGATTGTTTCGCATCTTGGATTTGAAACGCTGAAAAAATCATTAACGGTTACAGCCGCGGATAAAAATATTGACCTTGGCAATTTGAGTATGCCGAAAGATATAAAAACACTCGAAGGAGTGGTGATAACAACAGATGCACCGGTTATTATTAAAAACGATACGATACAATTCAGGGCTGATGCATTTAAAACAAAACCTAACGCAACGGTAGAAGACTTGCTGAAAAAAATTCCTGGTATGCAGGTGGATAAAAACGGAAATGTAACAGCACAGGGGGAATCGGTACAAAAAATATATGTTGACGGGAAAGAATTTTTTGGGAACGATCCTAAACTGGCTACAAAGAATTTAACGGCGGATATGGTGGAAAGTGTGCAGGTGTTTGATGATATGAGTGAGCAGGCCAAGTTTACTAAAGTGGATGACGGCACCAAGCAAAAGGCGGTAAATATAAAATTGAAAAAAGATAAGAACAAAGGGATCTTCGGCAGGGCATTGGCAGCCGGGGGTTATGGTGATGGGGGTCGCTATGAAGGAAATCTAAGCTTCAATAAATTTAATGGTAACCAGCGAATATCATTTCTTTTCAATGCAAATAATATAAACAAACAGGGCTTTTCTTTTTCAGATATCATTAGTTCAATGGGTGGCTTTAGTGGTTTTGGCGGCGGTGGAAATGCAGGTGGCAATGGCGGCGGCGGTGGAGGTTTTGGTGGTGGTGCTATGCAAATGATGAGTACCCGGGGTGGTGGTAATCTGTTTGGTGCCTCTACGCCAACTGGTATTACTAAATCATTATCCGCCGGATTGAATTTTAATAATGAGATTGGAACAAAATTGAAGATCAGCGGTAGCTATTTTCTTTCTAATTCTAATAATGAGCAAAAACAAAATACGTATCGCCAGACATTCTTCCCCAACGATTCTATTGCCTACCTGACGAAAAATTCAATTACCAGCAATAAAAATGAGAATCACCGGTTTAATGTCCGGTTGGAATACCAGATCGATTCAATGCACTCTATCTTATATACACCAGCCCTTACATTACAGCATTCAGAGAATGTTAATGATGATACTTCTTCTACCATTTCCAGCACACCGCTGCAGCAATATCTTGCCCTGGCCAGTAAAACATATAATACAAATGAAAGGGACGGGTTGAACCTCAGTAATAATTTACTTTTAAGAAAAAAATTCCACCGTACCGGCAGAACACTGACCCTTGGATTGACCAATACTTATGGTAAAAGTGAAAGTGACGGCTTTAATATTTCTCCTATTAAATTTTTTAAACCAGATGGCACCCCACGGGGAGCCAGCAACCAGAACCAGCAAAATAACCAGGAGACCGGTACTAATAATAATACTATAAGTGTATCCTACACCGAGCCATTAGGAAAAAATAAAATTATTGAGCTTAATTATGCCTACACGGATAATAACAGCAACTCCGATAAAAAAGTATTTAACTATAACTCATCTACCGGTAAGTATGATATTCCCAATTCGTTGCTGACGAATAGTTTTAAAAACAGCTTTGTAGCAAACCGCTTTGGTGCTAACTACCGCATGCAGGATAAAAAATACAACTACCAGTTGGGTGTGGGTGTGCAACGGGCTACATTAACAAGTGACAGCTACCAGGCTTCCCTCGGAAAAGATTCTGTAACGCAACAGAGTTATATAAACTTTTTTCCAACGGCTAACTTTAACTGGACACCCAGCCGAACCAAGGGATTACGTATCGGCTACCGTGGCAGAAGCAATCAGCCTTCCGTATCTCAATTGCAAAATGTACTGGACTTTACTAATCCCCTCTACGTAAGAACAGGTAATCCGGAACTGAACCAGGAATTTAGCCACAACTTTAATATCGGGTATAATACTTTCAATATTCTTACTTTTAAATACCTGGCAGCTAATATCAGTTTTAGCACTACAAGAAATAAAATAGTAAACAGTATCGATACACTAAACAGAGCCGTTCAGCTTACCAGGCCTGTTAATATGAACGGAGCGTTTACCACTACTTCATTCTTTACAGTGGGTCTGCCTTTTAAAAATCCGAAGCTGAAAGGATCAAGCCTCAACTTTACCACCGTGGCATTGTTCAACCGTGATGTAAGCCTGTTGTACAAACAGCAGAATATTGGCAACACCCTTACCCTTACGCAAACAGCAGGAGCTAATTTCAGCCTGAAAGAAAAATGGGATTTGTCTGCTAATGCAAGCCTGGCCTATAACACCATTAAATATTCAGTTAATAAAGCACTGAACGAAAACTATCTTTCTCAAACTTATTCTGCAGATGTGGCTTACACTTTTAAAAACAACTTTATTCTTTCTACCGACATTGATTATTATGTAAACTCCGGCCGTACAGATGGATTTAACCAGAGTATACCGCTTTGGAATGCCAGTATGAGTAAACAACTTTTTAAAAAGAAGAATGCCGAAGTAAAATTCTCTGTTAATGATATTCTGAACCAGAACCAGAGCATTACCCGTAATAATGGCGACAACTACATAGAAGACGTAAATTCTGTAGTACTTAAAAGGTATTTTATGGTAAGCTTCCTTTTTAACCTAAATAGAATGGGCGGCAAAAATGGCCAGCAGGGTATGCCGGGTATGCCAAAAATGATGGAAAAAAATATGAGGGATATGAGAATGCATTGATCTCTATTTCCCTGAGCATGAATTCATAAAAACGTCCTGCATGAAGCGGGACGTTTTATTATTTTGAGGGGGTAGTGTAAAAATTTTTTTCTTCTGTTATAAGTACTGGCTGCGGCCGTTGAACGCTGAAATAACCTTCAGGTTACATTTAAAAGTATCTAATAAAAATATTTTTGATAATATTGGAGCCTGTATCTTACCCATTAAACCAAACCCAATGACAAAAACCGTAAAATCACTTGTACTGATTACTATAGCTATCCTTGTTTTCAATTATTCCAATGGTCAGTTAAGGCTTCCCGTTTTCAATGGTGCGGGCAATGATGTAAAGAAAGTAATAGAGGATTATCCCAACCGCTTTATTAACCTGATGGGAGAAAAAATTGTTGAAAACACCCAGTCAACCGATTACCAGTGTAATTTTAATGTAAGCGGTGCCGAAGAAGCATTTATCACCAGGTACTCTGCCAAAAAAGAAATATGCAGCTGGCAGGCACTGATGCTGACAACAGATAACTTTGAAAAAGCAAAACAAAAATTCAAATCCCTCTATAATCAACTTAACAATCTTTCGGTTAACCTGGATGGAGGAAAAAATTTTCACCTGAAAGCAAAGTATGAAGCCCCGATGGAGGAAAAAAAATTTGCCGGCATTATTTTCCGGGTTGAACCGTCCAATGAATTAGTTAAGAAATTAAAAGTGGAAATATCTATGCAATTTGAGGCACCGATGGAATGGAAAGTAAAAGTGCTGGTGTATGACAGGGAAAGAGAGGATGATGAAAGAGGAAAGACGGTGGAGGAAAGTCGTTAGTCAATAGTTTGTAGGCAGGAGGAAAACTCATTTGTATTGACTAGAGACTAACGTCTCATATCTCCTGACTCAAACATTAACCTTCATTAACATTATACCAAGCCCCATTAACCCATATTTCAAACCACTCAGAATATTTTCGTAGCCGAAATGGATTAGCTATGAAAAAAATTTCCCTCTTGTTATGGATCTCTTGTTTTACTACCACTTTATTGGCACAGAAAAATGGTTCTGTAAAAGGGATTGCATTTGATACGATCAGTAAACAGCCAGTTGGAGCAGCTACCATTACGGTATTAGAAAAAAAAGATTCTTCCCTTATAACCTTTACCATGACAGGTAGCGATGGCCGGTTTGAACTAAAGGGTCTGGGCAAAGGTGAATACAGGTTATTGATTACACATATCAACTATCATAACAGCAATATCTATTTTTCTATTTCAGAGGCTGCTAAAGATGTAGAATTAGGAAAAGTGGTGATGAATGATGCTGTGAAAGTATTGGCAGAGGCGATAGTACGAACAGAGGCACCACCCGTTACCTTACTTAACGATACTATTCAGTATAATGCAGGTTCTTTTAAAGTACAGCCCAATGCCAATGTAGAGCAGTTGTTGAAAAAATTGCCGGGAATAAAAGTGGACAAGGACGGAAGTATTAAAGCACAAGGTGAAAAAGTAACAAGAGTGTTGGTTGACGGTAAAGAATTTTTCGGCAACGATCCAAAGATCGCCACAAAAAATCTTCCGGCGGATGCCGTGGATAAAGTGCAGGTTTATGATAAACAAAGTGACCAGGCGCAATTAACAGGCTTTGAAGATGGCAATTATGAAAAAACCATTAACCTGAAACTGAAAAAGGATAAAAAGAAAGGAGTGTTCGGAAAAGTAAATGCAGGTGCCGGAAATAAAGAAAGGTACGAGGGTAAGTTCAATGTCAATTCATTTAAGGGTGCAAGACAGTTTTCTGCTATCGGGATGGGAAATAATACCAATGCAGATGGATTTTCTTTCCTGGACATTCTCAACTTTACCGGCGAGCTGGCAAGAATGCAACAAAGCGGCGGTAATCTTAATATCAATGTGTCAGGCGAAGACGCAGCAGCGATGGGAATAAATAGTGGTGGCAGAAATAGCGGTATCAACACAGCCTGGGGTGGGGGATTGAATTATAATAACATTATCGGGACCAAACTGGATTTTCAGAGTAACTATTTCTATAACCGGTATAATCCCAAACAGGAAAGCCATATTCAGCGGCAATACTTTTTGCCCGATTCCTCCTATTTCTATAGCCAAAATTCTTTCGCTGATAATATAAATAATAACCATCGTTTCAACCTGAACACTCTATACCAGGTTGATTCAATGAATTCAATACGCATAAACCCATCATTTAGTTATCAGAAAACAAATAACCGGTCACAAACAGATTATCAAACCTTGTCAGAAGATAAAATACTGACTAACGAAGGTTTTAGCAATACTACCTCCAACAGTGCCGGGTATAATTTCCGAAATGATATTACCTGGCGGAAAAAATTTGCAAGGAAAGGAAGAACCTTCTCACTGTCTTTGCAAACAAGCCTTAATGAAAGTGATGGCGACGGTAGCCTCTCTTCTATCAACTGGTTTTATAAACCGGTCGGAACTTTATTTAGAAGAGATACATTAAACCAGCAAAGCACAACAAAAGGAGATTTAAAGAGCTATAATGTAAGAGCCGTTTATACAGAACCACTTTGGAAAAAATCGTTGCTGGAGTTCAGTGTAAGCAAAAACAATAGCCTGAGCACTTCACAGAAAAAAACATACGATTATAATAAAGGCAATGGAAAGTTTGACCAGCTGAATAATATTCTCAGTAATGATTTTGAAAATAAGTACAGTTTCATCAATGGCGGTATACGGATGCGGACACAAAAGAAAAAATATAGTTATTCTTTTGGCGCCAACTGGCAACAGGCCGAACTGGAAGGATTGATTACCACCGGTGCTAAAGATTCATTGATAAGTAAAACCTTCAGGAATATTTTACCTAATGCAAGGTTTCAGTATAACATTTCCAGGTTTAAAAGTTTTTCGCTGACATACAATACGGCTACCAATCAACCCAGCATGTCGCAACTGCAGCCCGTGCCGGACAACAGTAATTCATTAAATATCCGGGAAGGTAATCCTGATTTGAAACAGGAGTATAATCATAATGTACAGACTAACCTGAATTTGATAAGTCCGTATAAGAATAAAAACCTTTTCCTGTTTCTCAGAGGTCAGACTACACAGAATAAAATTGTAAACTATGACATCATCAACTCCCTGGGAATAAAAAGAACCAAACCGGTGAATGTGGATGGAGTGTATAATCTGAACAGTGAAATCAGCTATAGTATGCCTCTTCGTTTTCTGAAAGGGAATATAGAGATAAGCAGCAACTCAGGTATATTTAAAACCAAACAGTTTATTAACACCGTTGGTAATGATATTAAAACTTTTTCCCTTGGTCCCAATGTGAGGCTGGATATGAATCCGACAGATAAAATAAATATCGCTGTTAGTGCCGGGTTTAATTACAACAAAACAAAATACTCGCTGCAATCAGCATTGAATACTACTTATCTTTCACAGGAGTACAATGTCTCACTGGATTGGGAAATGCCAAAAGGATTTTTCTTTGCTACTGATTTTATGTACACCATCAATAGCCAACGGGCAGCAGGTTTCAATACGAAAGTGCCATTGTGGAATGCCAGCATCAGCAAACAAATGCTGAAATTCAACCGCGGCGAATTAAAATTCAGTGCCAGGGATCTGTTGGATAAAAATATCGGCATTAGCCGCACTACTAATAACAACTACATTGAAGACGCAAGAGTGCTGACACTGCGTCAATTTTTTCTACTCAGCTTTACCTATAGTTTGAGTAAAACAGGATTGAATAATGCTGGTAGTGGCGGTGGAATGAGGGTGATGACGAGGTAAAAAGAGATTTGCAAATGTTATAACATTGTTATAACTTAGCTCTATGCGAACAAAGCTGAGAAAAATAGGAAACTCAAAAGGCATTACCCTTTCCAAGTCTTTGCTGGAGCAATATGAATTTGAAGACGAAGTGGAAATTGTCATACAAGAAAACGGCTTATTGATAATGCCTGTAAAAGCCAAGCCACGGGACGAATGGGAAAAACAATTCAAAGCAGCTGCAAACATAGGGCAGAAGCCAGAGAAAGCCTTACTGGAGGGCATCTCTAATCAATTTGATAAAGAGGAGTGGACATGGTAGTAAAGAGATTTGAAATCTGGTTGGTAAACCTTGACCCAACAGTTGGCCGTGAAATCCGCAAAACAAGACCCTGTCTTATTATCTCCCCCGATGTAACCAATAAATATCTTGATACAGTTACTGCTGCGCCGATGACATCCACTATTAAAACCTATCCTACCAGGATAACCTGTGTCTTTCAGAAAAGGCAGGGCCAGATTGTTCTTGACCAAATAAGAACAGTAGATAAAATACGGCTGGTAAAAAAGCTGGGGATAATGGATGAAAAAACAGCAAAGGTTGTTTCTGATTTGCTGGTGCAGTTTTTTAAGTATTGAATATCAGCATTAGCCCCACTACAAATAACAACTATATTGAAGACTCCAGAATGTTGACGCTGCGACAATTCTTTTTAACCAGCTTACATATAGTTTGAGTAAGACGGGGCTGAATAATGCTGGTGGTGGCGGTGGAATGAGGGTGATTACGAGATGATTTACTCCAGCTCTTTTAACCGGTTCTTTGCTTCCTCATTTTTTGGATTGATGGTTACAGCTTTTTTATACCAGGCAATTGCCTCAGTCTTACGACCTAATTTTTCATAAGTTTTTGCAAGGCTTGTCATGATATGATCCCGTTCGGGGAATTCAGCAGCATTGTTCTCGTATATTAACCTTGCATCCTCGTACCGCTGCATGGTGAACAACTGGTCGCCGAGCTGTGACATTGCCAGCCAATCAATATAATAATTGGCCGTATCGACTTTCATTTTTTTGTATCCTTCCAGGGCTTTTATCACTCCCTCTTTTAAGATCAAAGGTTCCATTGCTTTGTGAACGGGTTGTTTTACTGTCACCGGGATATTGTACAAAATTCTCATCAGGCTTGAGGTGATACCAAAGAAATGTGTTGGAGAGCTGTTACATAAGAATACGACAAGGCTGTTCGTAGATGGAATACGGATCATAAAAGATAAAAAACCTTCCGTCATACCCAAATGATAATTGGCGAACACACTATCGGTGGGTGTATACCTGAATTGCTGGTTGAACCACCCAAAACCATAGCGCCAGGGACGAGGCCCTGGAGTAAACATTTCTTCGGTAAGCTGTTTGTTCAGCAGGCTATTATTGCTGATAGCCAAATGTAGTTTGAACAAATCCTCTACGGTTGAATAAAGGTCGCCGGTGCCCATAGTATTTGACTGGTCCCGGAAATCAGAACTGGTAAAACCACCCAAAGCATAATCATAACCCGTGGCCCTTTTGCTCACAATTTGGGTATGATAGTAAGAACCCGTTCCCGTCATCCCCGCCTTATCAAAAATTTCTTCCTTCATTAATTGAGCATACGACTTACCTGTTACTTTCTCCAGGATATAACCCAAGGTGAAATATCCCCAGCTGCTGTAATAATAACTGCTGCCGGGTTCAAACACCAGTGCAGAATCCATATAGAGTTTTATGTAATCTTCCCGTGAAAAATTTTGACGGCTGATCCTGGGGAAGAAATCACTCATGATAGCGTAGTTGGGCATGCCCGAACTGTGACTTAGCAATTGCCGGATAGTGATGCGGCTGCCGTTTTTTTTTGAGAACCAGGGGATATAATGGCTAATGGTTTTGTCCAGGCTGATCAGGCCTTTTTGCACCTGTGTCAGCA
>JBKJLR010000018.1:0-12201 GCA_046596865.1 Chitinophagaceae bacterium | reverse complement strand
CACATACTCAGGCCAACCTGGATGGAGTATTGTTGGTAGATGCAAGGGGCAAAATAATTTCTTACAATAAGCGGTTTATTGAGATATGGAGTATGCCGCAGCAAATTGTAGACGCTAAAGATGATGAAGCCGCTCTTTCCTATGCCATGACACAGCTGGTAAAGCCACAGCAGTTTATGGACAAAGTAAAATTCCTGTACGAAAATCCAACGCAAACCAGCATCGACGAACTGGAATTTAAAGATGGGAAAACTGTGGAACGCTATGGATACCCGGTAGTGGGTGAAGAAGGAACTTATTATGCCTGGTCATGGATATTCAGAGATATTACCAGCCAAAAAGAAGCAGAGATGATTGTCCGGGAAAGTGAAGAACGTTTCCGGGTAATGGCAGAATTGCTGCCGGAGAAAGTTTCTTATGCCAATCCTGATGGTAAAGTCATCTACTATAATCAGAACTGGATGAATTATGCAGACGAGAAAGAATTATTAAATGAGGGCTGGGGTAACATTGTACATCCTGACGACCTGGAAGAAACAATAAAAAAATGGAAAGAATCCATCGAAACCGGAAATGATTTTGAAATTGAATTCCGGATTGCGAATAAGAAAGGTGAATATAGATGGCATCTTAATAGGGCCGTTGCAGTTTTGGATTCAGAAGGAAATATTTCCAAATGGATTGGTGCGGCCACAGATATTCAAAAAATAAAAGAAGATGAACAGCGTAAAGGTGATTTCTTAAAAATGGTAAGCCATGAATTGAAAACTCCGGTCACTTCCATCAAAGGATATGTACAATTACTTTTAAGTATATTGAAGGAACAAGAGGAGGTTTCCTCTGCGTTTATAGCCAATCCGCTTACCAGGATAGACAACCAAATAAGCAGGCTGAGCAGGCTGATTGCCGAAATGATCGACCTTTCACGGCTGGAATCCGGAAAACTTGAAATGGAAAAAGAATCATTCAGGCTGGATGAATTACTCCAGGAAACAGTGCAGGATATTCTTTTCACCAATACAGATCATACAATAAATATTTCCGGTATGGTGGAAGCTAGTGTTTATGGCGATAGGAACCGGATCGGGCAAGCAATTATCAACCTGGTAAATAATGCTATCAAATATTCCCCGGATAATAATAGCATTGAAATATGGATGAATAAACCAGGGAACAACCAGGTAGCCGTTAGAATAAAAGATTATGGTATCGGGATTGATAAAGAACACCAGGAAAAAATATTTGATCGTTTTTACAGGGCCGACGGGGAAAGTGAAAAAAATTATTCAGGTTTTGGGATTGGCTTGTTTATCACCAATGAAATCATACAGCGGCACGATGGTGTGATACGGGTAGAAAGCGAAAAAGATAAAGGTTCCATATTTACGTTTACACTACCTTTATCTGCCAAAACTACCTGATTACATGCAAAAAGTTGCCACCATCCTGGTAATTGATGATGACCCCGATATTGGGAAGATGCTCCAGATGATGCTTGAATATAAAGGCTATACAGTCATACTTCTCAACAAGGCTTTTACAATACAAGAAATACTACTGGAAAATAATATCAACCTTGTTATTTTAGACATGCTGATAGGAAGTGTAAATGGTACGGATATTTGCAAAATCATTAAAAACAACAACGCTATTGCCCATATACCTGTGTTAATGATCTCTGCTATGCCGCATGCACGTCAGGCTTGCATAGATGCAGGAGCCAACGATTTTATAGCTAAACCATTTGAAATGCAGGAGTTACTTACAAATGTCCATCGTCTTACCAAAAAGGATGGAAATCCTGAGACAATGCCTTAATTCAGCTAAATCTCCTTTATACATCCTACCCGCTTAATTACACCTTCTTTTTTGTACCTTACTATCTTAAACCTTACAGGTGCTTCAAAACCGCCAACTCGCTGCTATAATGTTTACCGATATTGTCGGGTATACAGCTTTAATGGGAAATGATGAAGAAAAGGCATTTGACCTGCTCAGAAAAAACAGGCAGGTACAACGACCCATCATTCAGCAGTATAATGGCCGATGGATAAAAGAATTAGGTGATGGGGTACTGGCAAGTTTTTCTAACGTTACTGAAGCTGTATTATGTGCAGGTAGTATTCAAAATGCCACCGCAGGTATCGACGATCTCCAGCTACGTATAGGAATACACCTTGGGGATGTGGTGTTTGAAAACGAAGATGTTTTTGGTGACGGTGTAAATATTGCTTCCCGGTTATTAACCCAGGCACCGGCAGGGGGCATTTGTATTTCTGAGTCAGTCCATAGTAATGTTTCTAATAAAAAAGGTATTGTCACTAATTTTTTGCGGGAAGAGTTGCTTAAAAACGTAAAAGACCCTGTTCGTATATACGAAGTGAATGTTGACTCATCTGTGATCACCGGATCAAATGGTAACACTCCACACACATCCCCTGAGTTTACTGATACAGTTCCTACAAAAGGAAGCCCTGAAAAAAGTATTGCAGTTTTACCTTTTGTAAATATGAGTAATGATCCGGAACAAGAATATTTTAGTGACGGGATCACTGAAGAAATACTCAATTCATTGACGCATGTAAAAGACCTCAGGGTGGCGGGGCGTACTTCATCATTTTTTTTTAAAGGAAAAAATTTTGACCTGCGGAAAATAGGGCAAAAACTAAATGTGCACACCGTACTGGAAGGCAGTGTGCGGCGGCAGGGCAACACCTTACGTATTACGGCCCAGTTGATCAATGTAGATGATGGATTTCACCTATGGTCTGAACGGTACGACCGGGAGATGAATGACATTTTTGCCATCCAGGATGAGATCGCTATAGCAATTACAGAAAAATTAAAGATCACTTTACTGGAAAAAGAGAAAGCTATCATCAATAAAAATCCCACTGAAAATCATGAAGCCTATGATCTCTATTTAAAAGGCCGTTTCTACTTTAACAAGAGGGGAGCCGGTATAATAAAGGCACTTACATTTTTCGGGCAGGCATTAGAAAAAGATCCGGAGCTTGCCCTGGCTTATATAGGTATGGCGGATGCCTATTGCATCCTCGCTTTGTATTGTGTAATTCCACCGCATGATGCTATGCCTAAAGCAAGACAATACGCAGAAAAGGCGATTCAACTACAATCTTCTGATGCAGAAGCTTGTAGTGCCCTGGCTTTTATCAATACTTTTTATGATTGGAACTGGGCCGAAGGCAAAAAAAAATTTTTACATGTGCTTTCTATCACGTCTGATTATGCCCCAGCCCATTACTGGTATAGCTATTACCTGTCGTTTGTAGAGAGGAACTACGAAGAAGCTATTAGCCATGCGAAAATAGCGGTAGAAAAACTGGAACCATTGGTACCCATATCGCATCATGTTTTATCAGTCATGTATAACAATGCCGGCAAATATGAAGAAGCACTACAGGCAAGCAAAATGGCGATTGAGCTGGATGGCAGCTCATTCCCGGGTTACAGAGGTTTAGCATTAAGTTTAGCTGGTCTGCATCGATATGATGAAGCTATAGAAGCTTTTAAAACTACGGTACTCCTTTCCTCAAGGCAAGCAATATCAATGGTAGAATTATCCTGGGTTTATTATTTAACAGGGAATATTGCAGAATGCCAAAAAATAATGGATGAATTAATGATTCGCTCAAGGACAGAATATATTGCAGCTATTTTTTTATGTTGTGGTGCTTATTTTTCAAACCATGAAGAGGAGGCGGTAAGTTATATGGAACAGGCATTTGAACAAGGAGATTGCACACTTCCCTGTATAAAAGTTTATACGCTTGGTGCATTCATGAGAACGGACCCCCGCTTTCAACCCTTTATTGCAAGAATGAATTTTCCTGAATAAAAAATAATTTTATGGGCACTGGTTATTGGTTTAACCCGATCTGTTTGTGCCGGTAATTTCACACCGCATGATACAGTAATAAATTCCTGCACCTGCATAAATTCCCAAACTTTTTCTTTTCTACATTTGCTGAATGAATAGTTTTTTGATCCGCAACATTCAACAGACAGACAATCCTTATCTTTCTAAGATCGTAAAAGATACACTGGCGGAATTTGGTGCCAATCATCAGAATACTGTATATTATGATCCCACTACGGATGCATTGTATGAATTATTTCAAAAAAAGGGTGCTGGTTATTTTGTTGCGGAACTGAATAATGAAATAGTGGGTGGGGGTGGCATTTATCCAACAGATGGACTGCCAGCAGCCACCTGCGAATTAGTAAAAATGTACCTGTTACCACATGGCCGGGGTACCGGGCTTGGCAGAACATTGATTGAAAAAAGTCTTGTCTTTGCCAAAGAAACCGGTTATAAACAAGTGTACCTCGAAAGTATGCCAGAACTGAAACAGGCATTAAAAGTGTATGCAAAATTTGGTTTTGAATATTTAAAAGGACCGATGGGCAACAGTGGTCATACGGGGTGCAGTTTGTGGATGCTGCGGAGTCTGTAGTCAATAGTCGGAAGTCACTTACTCACGACTCACGACTCACGACTCCTGACTCGTCACCTCTACTTCGTACACAGGACTGAACAGATACATTTTTCCCGTTTTAACTTCCTTACACTTAAAACGTTTCCGCAGCTTCTCCCCTTTTTGAAAAACCCTGCCATCTTTTAACCGGAACATTTCATTCAGCAAAATTTCTTCCACCAGGCGGTGATAACTTTCTTTAGCATCATACTTTCTCAATATCCGCAGTAATCCCTCTTCGGCACAACTGCTGGCTGCAGGATTCTTTAAGGACTGGAGTAATTCCTTTTCTATATCAGCCGGGAATATTTTACTATGTAAAAATTGTTTTAGCAATTGACCATAAATCATTTTCCATTCCTGACCATGCGCCATTACTTTATTACTATGCTGTACAAATGTAAGCAGGTGAGCCAATTCATGTAACAACGTAATTAAAAAAGAAAAGGTGTTAAGATTGCCGTTAACACTGATACGGTGGTTGGCATGATGTGTCCGGTGACGATAATCGCCGAGAATACTTTTTCTTTCCTTCGCAATGGTTAAATGTACTTTGTACTGCTGCAGATAAGCTGTCACTGCCCCACCAGTATTGGGCGGCAAATAGGTTTGCAGATGATCAATAGGAACTTCTTTTTTAGGCATTCTTTTTTTGCTTCAGCAACTTTTGCAGTGAAGATATTTCCACAAAAGTATAAACAAGATATAATCCCATACAGATCAGCAATGCCGGTTTATTTACATCTTTTTTGGCTATCATGATGTATATAAAAGCTGCAATCGCAATCAGGAAAAACTTTATCATGAAGCTTCCGTACAATGACCGGACCGAAGAATTGGGGTTCGGGGAGCTTATGGATTTCTTAGAAATATAGAAAGATAAAGCAGTAGCGGTTAATAAAACCAGGTTACCAACTATCAATACTTCCTGATCAATGCCCTGCTTGTTTAAAAAATTTTTTGCACCCAAAAAAAACGCATTCAAAAAAATAAACAATAAGATCAAAGGAAGCCATGGTTTTCTACTTTTCATCTTTCGGTGGTTTTGCGGTGTCCCGCATCACTTTATAGAAAATACCGATGAGGGTTAGCAAAGGTAAGACACAGGCCAGCAATGGTGAAGTGTGTAGCCATATATCCGCTTTCAACCCAACAAAAACGGCCAGGCCTATAGACGCCAGCATCTGTGTACCCAGGCTGGTATAACGCAGGAGGTCCCGGTTTTTGTTATTGGATGGCGGCTTGTTGTTCATTACTGTTCATTTCCACCACGTTGGCACCCATGTGGCATTGACCGTTGAATGTAGCCGTAGGTTCTATCTGCAGTTTGCCCGCATATAGATTCCCGATCACTACACATTCTCCCCGTAACTGAAGTAACTCTTTTGAACGGATGTTGCCGGAAACCTTACCAACAATATCTGATTGATTACCTGAAATATCACCTTCCACTACTCCACTGCTTCCAATAATAACCTTTGCAGAGCTATTGATATTCCCAATTACAGTGCCGTCAATACGCAAGTCACTATTGCTGCTGATGTCACCCTTAAGTGTAGTACCTGCAGCAATGAGGGTAGCACTTCCACTATTTATTTTTTCTGGTTGCATATCGGTTTGTTTTTTGGTATTGAACATAAAAGTATATTTAATCGTCAGATGCTTCTGCTTTAGGAACATTGATCTTCGTCGTATCCGGAACAATGTCATTGAGACCTTTTAAAGGACCTTTTTTAAGACCATCAATATATTGTTCCGTTATTTTCATCTCCCGGTCTGCCTCATCTACTTTATATTTTAGTTGTCGCAGTTCTGTTGCCGACTTATAATCAGTATTGGCTCCGGGTATATAATACTTTAAAGGTGTGAAAACGATGAGAGCTACAGTTAATCCCACCAATAGTACAAAAATTGTGCTCAACATGATATAAACACTCAACCTGGACAATTTAAACGTCACAACTTCCTCGTAAGTATCATCATTCATGACCACCAGCCGGTAACGGTTTCGAAGCCGTTTCAGGGTGGATCCGGCGTCTAATTTTACCATCACCAAATTTTAGTAAACTAAAGGTAAGCAAAGGGTATTGGTTTTGCCAGTTTCCGCCCATCAAAATAGCTTCAAAAAAATGGCCTACTTTTATACTAAAATATTTGAAATTCAGTTAATAAGCTTTTAGATTGCGACGGAAAATGCGACCCACCCGATATACTATTTTTACTGTATTCTTTCTTACCCTTTGTCTGGTCACTATTCCGGCTTTTAGCCAGTTAGGGATCTCCTTTGATATTAAGAAACCGAAAGAATACGATGACCGGGTTTTACGGTCAGAGCGGTCTGATCAGAAAAAATTTACCGTACCCCGCCGGTTCATTCAAAACACTATTACTCATTACAACTACTACTTTAACGCCAATAATAAATTGAACGAAGTCCTGGAAAGAGCCAAAACATCTTTTTCGGATGATTACTCACAGTTATTGCCTTTTTATAATTACTCCTTAGATGTAACTGCCCGTGATTCAATTCAATTAGATTCTATTAACTTCAAATCATCCACCGGCATTGCCTTGCATGATTTACGAAATGACTGGGTAGATAACCTCTACCTGCTGTGGGGGGCATCCTATTACCTGCAAAAGAAATTTGACTCGGCCTACCTGATGTTCCAGTTCATCAACTATGCATTTGCACCAAAAGAGAAAGATGGTTATTACCTGGCCATTGGCAGCAGCAGGGATGGAAATAATGCTTATAGCATTTCTACAAAAGAAAAAAACAGTTTGCCAAGAAAAGTTTTTGCAGAACCTCCCAGCCGTAATGATGCTTTTATCTGGCAGATAAGAAATTTCCTGGCACAGGATCAGTTTGCAGAAGCAGCCAGCCTTATTGTAACACTGAGAAACGATCCTAATTTTCCTAAGCGTTTACAAAAAGATTTATATGAAGTGCAGTCTTATTGGTTTTACAAACAAAACATATGGGACAGTGCTGCCTCTCACCTGGTAAAAGCACTGGACAATGCCACTAACCTGCAGGAAAAAGCCCGGTGGGAATACCTTGCCGCACAGATGTATGAAATGACCGGCCAATTCAAAGAATCAGAAAAATATTATGCAAAAGTAAGCAGCCATACTACTGACCCGGTATTAGATATTTATGCAAGACTGTTTGCCATCCGTGTAAACAAAGACGGGGACGGGAAATCCATTGACAAGAATGTGTCAGAATTACTGAAAATGGCAAAACGGGATAAATACGAAGAGTACAAGGATATTATTTACTACATGGCAGCGCAAATGCAACTGGAAGGAAACAATATTGATGAAGCAATAAAGTTGTTGCAAAAGAGTACGCAATACACCAGTAATAATGCAGCACAACGCAACAAAGCATTTCTACAGTTGGCTGAGTTATCCTTTGTAAAAAAAGAATATCGCCAAGCTTATAACTTTTACGACAGTTTACGTTTAGATGATCCTACCCTGAAAGATGTAGAAACTATAACGGCCCGGAAAACGATGCTGGGTAACCTGGCTACTAATTTTGAAATAGCAGAAAGACAAGATAGCCTGCAACGCATTGCCGCCTTACCGGAAAATGAACGCAAAGATTTTGTAAAAAAATTAGCCAAAGAGCTCCGAAAAAAACAAGGATTGAAGGAAGAGTCAGTTTCTGCGGGCCCCGCCTTTGTGATACCTACTCTCTTCCCGGTAGTAGAACCCAAAGGTGAATGGTATTTTTATAATACGGCTTCCAAAACCAGGGGTCTGGCAAGTTTTAAAACCAAATGGGGAAGCCGTCCCAATATTGATAACTGGCGAAGAAGCGCCACGATCAATGGTGCATTGCTGAATAACCAACAACAGCCTGGTAATATCAATAATACGCAGGGTAACAATCAAACTGTTGCAGGCGGCATTACGTATGATGATTTATATGCTAACCTGCCGCTTTCCGGCGAACAATTGAAAAAATCAAATGATTCCCTGCAAACTGCCTTGTTTGCCCTAGGGAAAATATATGTACAGGAAATTGAGGATTGCAAAGCAGGTACAGAAACGTTAGAGGATCTTCGCAGTCGTTTTCCGGAATTTGAAAAAATGGATGAAGTGCTTTTCAATCTTTATTTCTGCTATAATAAAAATGGTGAGGCAGGAAAAGCTGCAGCCATAAAAAAACTGATGGGTGATAAGTTTGGTGTCAGCAACTTCACCACCATTGTAACCACCGGAAAAAATCCAAAAGCAACCGTCAATGGAGAAGCTACGAAAGCTTATGAAAAAATTTATGACCTGTTTATTGAAGGAAAATTTGACAGGGCTATTGCTGAAAAGAAAGTGGCTGACAGCCAGTATGGAAAAAATTTCTGGACGCCTCAATTACTTTACATCGAAGCTGTTTACTACATCAAACAAAGAAATGACAGCACTGCCGTTACCGTACTAAACTCTATCATTACCCAATTTCCCAATACTCCGCTGGCAGGCAGAGCCCTTAACCTTTTAACTGTTCTTGGTAAAAGAGCAGAGATTGAAAATGAATTGAGAAATCTTTCTGTTACCCGCAACGCTGATGATACTGTTACCCGGAAACCAATCACTGTAATCCAGCCAAAAACGGATTCTATCAGAGTTCAGCCGGTAGTGATCAATAATCCCAAACCGGTAAAAGATACGGTTAGCACTAAGCCGGCAACTACAAATGCTCCCTATAAGTTTAATGCCAATGAGCCCTATTATGTGGTGCTGGTGCTCAATAAGGTGGATCCTGTTTTTGTCAATGAAGCAAAGAATGCCTTTGCTCGTTTTAATAAGGACACTTATTACAATAAAACTATGACTGCTGATCTTTTCCAGGTTGATCCAGATAACCGGATATTACTCCTGTCACCATTTAAAGATGCACAGGAAGCAGTGGCCTATGTGGAAACGGTGCGGCCAAAAACACCAACAGAGATTCTGCCATGGTTAAAAGGTGGTAAATACAGTTTCATCGTTCTAACTGATCAAAATTTCGATTTGCTGAAAATTTATAAAGATATTGATGCGTATAAAGCATTTCTTAACCAGTATTTACCGGGTAAATTCTAACAACCCAAAAAGGAAAAGTTTTATTAATCCATTACAAGTAAACTCTTTGTCAGTTCACAGGCTTTGCAGCACACTTTGACAAAAAATTAATGAGTGCTAACACCTCCTTCGCAAAGGTTTTCCTTAATTTCGATATTCTTGGTTTTGTACCCGTACTAACCACAACCATGTATTTGATATGAAAAAAGCAGTCCGTGTTTTCTGGCGCATTTTTGCTGTTGGCTTTGCTGCATTTATTCTGCTTGTATTACTCGCCAATTTTGGGGTGTTTGGTAAAATGCCGTCTCTTACCGAATTGGAAAATCCTTCCATTTTGCAAGCTTCAGAAGTGTATGCCGAAGATGGCACCCTGATGGGTAAATATTATACAGAAAGAGGTAACCGCAGCAATGTAAAATACCGTGATATTTCAAAACATGTGATTGATGCACTGGTCGCTACTGAAGATGAACGTTTTTATAGCCATAGCGGCATAGATTTTAAATCAACTATGCGGGCCTTACTTACTGCAGGTTCTTCCGGTGGGGGCAGTACCATCACCCAACAGTTAGCTAAAGCATTGCTCGAACAGGGAAGTAAAAACAAAGCATGGCGGGTAATTGAAAAAATGAAAGAGTGGATCATTGCGGTAAAACTCGAAAAGAATTTTACAAAAGAAGAAATCATTACTCTATACCTGAATGCTGTTCCGTTTGGTAACAATATCTATGGCATACGAAATGCTGCCCGGTCTTTTTTTCAAAAAGAATCTGACCGGTTGAATGTAGAAGAAGCAGCTCTGCTGGTAGGTATGTTAAAAGGCAATAGCATTTACAATCCTGTGCGCAATCCCAAGGCAGCGTTAGAACGCCGCAATATTGTCCTCAGCCAGATGGAAGTGAATAATAAAATTACTCCAGCCCAGGCTGCTAAATTAAAAGCAACACCCATCAAACTCAATTACAAAAAATTAGATGAGAACACCGGCTATGCTCCTTATTTCCGGGAAGTACTAAAAGGTGAAATAAAGGAAGCTTTGAAAGATGTAAAAAAACCAAATGGCGGCACCTATAATATTTATGATGATGGGTTGAAAATATATACAACCATCAATACGAAAATGCAGGAATATGCGGAAGAAGGTATGGCGTTGCAAATGACTGCTCTGCAAAAGGGCATCAGTGCAAGGGCAGATTTTAAAAACGGTTCTATATGGAAAACTCATGAAAAAATAATTGAAAAAGCAGTAAGAGAATCTGACCGCTGGAAAAACCTGGAAGAAGACGGACTGAGTGATAAAGAAATAAGAGCTTCTTTTAATGTAAAGGTTCCTATGAGGGTGTTTGCCTGGAATGTAAAAAGAGAAAAAGATACCTTGATGACGCCGGTCGATTCAATCAAATATCACCTGCAGATGGAACAGGCAAGCTTTATGGCCATGGATCCCGTTACTGGCGAAGTAAGAGCCTGGGTAGGCGGTATTAATTATAAGACTTACAAAAATGACCATGTCAACCTGCGAACAAAAAGACAAGTAGGTTCTTCTATCAAACCATTTCTTTACACACAAGCAATGGAAGAAAGAGGTTTTACTCCTGAAACTCAATGTGAAAATGTTCCTCAATTCTTTCCTGGCAGTGGCTGGGTACCTGCAGGCCGGAGAGGTGGTGGCGGAAGTATGTCCATGGCAAATGGATTAGCCTTTTCTAAAAACTGTGTTGCCGCTTACATTATGAAACAGGTGGGGCCGCAGCAATTTTCCGATTTTCTTTCCCGGATAAATATTCCAACAAAAGTAAAACCATATCCTTCCATAGCTCTCGGTACCTGTGATCTGTCTATGTATGAAATGCTCTGGGGTTATACCATATTTGCAGGCCGTGGATTCTCAACAAAACCGTACAGCATCAGCCGCATTGAAGACAGGAATGGCAATGTTATCAAACGATTAGACTACAGTATAAACCGGAAAGAAGCCGTCAGTGAAGTAACCGCTTACACTATGGCCAAAATGATGCAGGGAACGGTAGATAAAGGAACAGCCAGAGGACTCAGGACAAGGGTTGGCGCAGCAGAAATGGGCGGAAAAACAGGAACAACGGATGATAATGCAGATGCCTGGTTTATGGGTTACACTCCGCAGTTGCTGGCAGGTTCATGGGTGGGTTTTGAATATACTTTTATGCGAAACCAGGGTGATGGATCAAGAATTGCCCGTCCTATTACAGAATACTTTTTCAAAAAAGTCCTGGCTGATAAAAAATCAGGCATTGAAAAAGATGCAAGGTTTGTAAAACCGGCTGAGCTTGAAAATGAGATCAACAGTGCTGATATAATTATAAGTGATTCAGACCCCAGTCCGGGTGCTGAAGGTGACGACCAGGGAGCTGGCAATGAAGATGATTATAATAATTACAACAGTAATGATTCTATCGGCCCGGAATCAAAACCGATGGACGAGGACAACACTCCAAAGAAAGATAATAAACCGCCGGCAAAAAAGGATACGTTATCTAAAACCCCAATGAAAAAAGAAGATCCCGATGCAAAACCTATCGGATCTGTAGTGGAAGATCCGAAGAAAAAGAAAAAACTACTGCGGCGCCTTTTTGATAATAACAATTAGTCT
>JBKJLR010000406.1:0-7414 GCA_046596865.1 Chitinophagaceae bacterium | reverse complement strand
TGGCAGTAGCGTATGAAGTATTGGTCTTATTGATTCCTTGGTCAATGGGATGGACAGATACGATAAATGTGAACCTGGCAAGAACGTTATTCTGGTTCTTTGGCCATGCGTTAGTGTATTTCTGGTTGTTGCCAGCTTACATCATGTTTTATACCATTCTTCCAAAAGTTGCCGGAGGTAAATTATATTCTGATTTAGCTGGAAGAATTGCGTTGTTTCTTTTTCTTTTATTCTCCATACCCGTTGGTGTGCATCACCAGTACAGCGATCCAACCATAACACAAGGTGTAAAGTTTTTTCATGGCATGTTAACATACGGCGTAGCCATTCCAAGTTTCATCACTGCATTCACCATTGCTGCATCATTAGAATATGCAGGCAGAAAAAGAGGCTCCAAAGGTTTATTTGGCTGGATGGGAAAACTGCCATGGTTTAATCAGGATAAGTTTCTTTTTTCCTATTTCATTGGAGGATTAATTCTTTTCATTTTTGGCGGCGTTACCGGTATCATTAATTCTTCTTATTCTTTAAACCGGGTGATACATAACACGGCATGGATGCCAGGGCACTTTCACATGACAGTTGCCGGCCCTGTATTCCTTGGTATTGTAGGTATGACAATATATATCTATTCAAAGATGAGTGGTAAACCGATTTTCTGGCCTAAGCTAAACACCATTATTCCTTACTTATGGGTGATTGGTATGCTGATATTTTCTTTTGGAATGAGCTGGGGCGGACTGAGAGGGGAACCAAGAAGAACCAATCTCGGTACTACCTACCTCAATCCTGATAGTGAATTATTCCGGAGTGATTGGGTGCCTACTACGCTGCTGGCTCTGCTCGGTGGTATCATCATGTTTATAGCTGGCATGCTTTTCATCATCATTTTCTTTGGAACCATGTTTAGAAAGAAAAAACAAGAAGGGGTCCTGGAAATACCAGTAAGTGAAGCCTACCATGATGAAAAAAGGGTGCCGCTGTTTGACAAATTCAAACCCTGGTTAGTTACTATGATAATTATTATCCTGCTGGCTTATGTGCCTGCATTATTGAATGTAAAAAAGAACAGCGGCCCCGGAGCACCCCGTTTCAGTATTGATAATCCAGTACCTGAAAACCCTGCAAAAAAATGAAAAAAAAAAGAACCATACCCCTTTTTGCAATAATGGTCTTTATCATTCCGGTTTCTGCCTGGGCACTCATAAACTGGTATGAGAAAAAAGTTCAGGGGTTACCGGTAATGGGAAAAACAAAAGACCATCGCATCGGCGACTTTCGATTAACCAACCAGGACGGTCAAGTGAAAACCACTGCGGATTGGAATAATAAAATTGTAGTAGCTGATTTCTTTTTTACGCATTGTCCCTCTGTTTGTCCGAAAATGACAAAAAGTTTACAAAAAATACAGCAAGCATTTAAAACTGATTCTGAAATTATAATCAGCTCTTTTACTGTTGATCCCGAAAGGGATTCTTCCGCACAGTTGAAAAAATATGCCGTTCAATACAAATTAGATACCCGCAACTGGAACTTACTGACCGGTGATAAAAAAGAAATTTACAAACTTGCCCGCAACAGTTTTATGATTGTGGCCACCGATGGCGATGGCGGTCCCGAAGACTTTATTCATAGCGAAAACCTCGTATTAGTTGACAAACAAAAAAGAATCCGGGGTTACTATAATGGTACCAGTGATAAAGAGGTAAATCAATTGATCATTGATATAAAAAAATTACAAGATGAAAAATAAAAGATTTTTATCAGCATTGGTAATGGCATTTACTATAGCAGTAATAGCAAAGGCCAATCCACCCATAGAGGAAGGAAAAAGTATATTTCTTTCCAGGTGTGCTGCCTGCCATACTGTAAATAAGAATTTGACTGGACCAGCTCTTTCCGGCATAGACGAGCGGCGCAGTATGGATTGGATCATCAGCTTTGTTCATTCTTCTCAAACGATGGTAAAAAATGGTGATTCAGCAGCATTAGCTCTCTTCGAAAAATTTAATAAAGTGCCTATGCCAGACCATACCGACCTTACAGATGAGAATATCAAAAATATTGTTGCGTATATTAAAACAGAAAGTAAACTTGTATCAAAAGATACTGCTCCTTTTGCCATACCCGGCAAAAAGAAACCCTTTTACCTACCCATCAGTATCCGCAACTATGGTTTCTTCATTGGGTATTTTGCCGCAGTCCTTGCCCTTATTTTAGCACTTTATTTTGCTGTGCAATTAAAAACTTTTGAACGTAATAAAAGAAATGATATTTTATCCACATGATGCGAATAATTATTGAATGTTGGTGGTTAGAAATTGTATCTGGAAAATATTTTACTTATAACCCTCGCCGTATGGGTACCGACCGATTGCTCAGTATCCGATTTGGCCTTTCGTCGGCAACTGATATTCCAGAAGCTCCCTGGAATGGAAAGATTGATCTTCAATGCCGTCATTTATCAATCGATTACCTGATTGTATTGCCGGAAACTGTTTCTCCATATTAATTCCTGAACTTGCAGCAATAATTAATTAATGTATGGATAACAATCGCCGGAAATTTCTACGTCATCTTGCTATTGGGAGTGGTGTGCTGGCAGCGGGCCTGCCCTCTTTTGCAAAGATAACAGGAACAACAGATGAGCAAATAGATCGTTCATCTCAATTTGAAAAAAACGGCCAGCGTTTCAATATGTGTGGTTATGCAGCGCCGAAAATTGAAACGGTTCGGATTGGTGTAATCGGTCTTGGTCAGCGGGGATCAGAAGCAGTAGAACGGTTAAGTTACATTGAGGGTGTAGAAATCATAGCACTGTGTGATAAGTATCCAGACAGAATTGCCAAATCACAAAAAGCTCTGGAGAAAATGCAGCGACCCAAAGCAAAAGAATATAGTGGCGAAGAAGGATGGAAAGCATTGTGTGAAAGCAATGATATTGATTTAGTGTACACCCCTACTCCCTGGCATTTACATACTCCTATTGCCGTCTATGCAATGAAGAACGGTAAACATGCGGCCACCGAAGTTCCCGCCGCAAAAACTATTGATGAATGCTGGGAGCTGGTGGAAACATCAGAAAAAACAAAGAAGCATTGCATGATGCTCGAGAACTGCTGTTATGATTTTTTTGAATTGCTGACATTGAACATGGCAAGGCAGGGATTATTTGGTGAAATAATTCATGCCGAAGGTGCCTACATTCATGACCTGACCAAAGATTGGCTTTTTAATAAAAATGCTTACGCTGATATGTGGCGGTTGAAAGAAAACATCGGGCATAATGGAAATCTTTATCCCACACATGGCCTTGGCCCCGTTGCCCAATGTATGAATATAAACAGGGGTGATAAGTTTGATCACCTGGTCAGCATGAGCACTAATGATTTTACCATGAATGATATGGTAAAGAACCTGGCAGCAAAAGATAATTTCTTTGCTGAATATGTTGACCGGTCCTACCGGGGAAATATGAACACCACATTAATTCGTTCCAATAAAGGAAAAACAATCATGGTACAACATGATGTTTCTACCATCCGGCCTTATTCAAGAATTCATCTGGTTAGCGGCACGAAAGGAGCAGCTCAAAAATGGCCGGGTCCTGAAAGAATTGCATTCGGTCACAGTTGGACGAAAAAAGAAGAACTGGAAGACTTGTACAAAAAATATTCTCCACCTATTGTTAATCATATCGGAGCTATTGCTAAAGATGTGGGTGGGCATGGTGGTATGGATTTTATTATGGATTGGCGGTTGATTGATTGTCTTCGTAACGGGTTGCCCCTTGACCAGGATGTGTATGATGCGGCAGCCTGGAGTTGCCTCGTGCCGCTAAGCCAGAGGTCCGTTGCAAAAAAATCAAGAACACAGGACATACCTGATTTTACCCGGGGCGCCTGGCAAACCAATAAGCCCGTTGATATGACATTAAATGGAGGAGGAAATACGACGGTGAGAACCGTAAAAAAAAATAAATGAATTGGCTGGCATTTTTTACTAAAGTATTTCCAATACAAAGCTTTGTCAACAAAAAAATGCGGATGAACATCGATTGTTCATCCGCATTTTTATAAGGAAATAGCAGGCATAATAAATTAAAATCCTAATCCCACTGCAAAGCCATTGACTTTAGAAGGGAATGCTACACCGGCATTTGCAGCACCGGTCATCAAATTGATAGTATATAATTTTGTAGTGCTACCGCTGGAAAGAATAGCATAAGCCTTTCCACTGGCGCCACCAATATCAAATCCATTTTCTCCAGCAACATCTACACCTAATGGTCCCACTGGGGTTGTAGCTCCACCGTTTGGAGAAGGAACTCCATTAATACCTCCCTGCAACACTAACTGATCACCAGCAATGTCAATACCGTAAAGAGTTGTTTGTGTTGTGCCCGGAAAATTGTTGGTATAAGCTGACCCTGCAATGCTTATACCAGAGGGGCTTATATCCATATCACTACCTGCAAGAGCACCTGTCATTGGATGCAGACGGAAATTCTTCCCATTATCAGATACCACACGGATACGATCAACCGTCGGATTGAAATCAAATCCAAAAGAAGTACCGTTTAATGCCGGGCTAAATGGAGTTGCACTCACTGCTGTAGCTGCACCGTTAGGAGTATTAATTGTGTAAATACGACTTGTACTGCCTAAAGCATAAAGCTGCCCGGTTACCGGACGCATATCAATACCCAGGATCGTTTCCCCCGCCTGTAAACCTGTAATTGTCCGGGTGATAAGAGATGAAGGTTGTTCAGGATTAAAGATGAGGAGCTCGTTAGGCTGACCGGTAACTTGCCTTACAGCATAAGCCACAGGACGGGTTGGAATAGCCAGGCCTATGATCTCTCTTTCTACTTTTCCTGCATTGGTTGCTTCTCCTGTTTGTAAATTGATATAATAAAACCAGTATTTATTACCGGGTGATTCTTCTTGACCACCTTCCTCTTCACCACGGCCATATAATAAAGCGAGGGCTAGTGAATTATCCGGTGATATATCAAAACCACCTTCCCGGCTTGCTTCTACACCCAATGAACCAACTAATACCAGTGTACCAGCATTTGGAGGAGTCTGTATATATAATTTATTACTGGCAACATCAATATCATATAAAGTAGTGGTGGTAGCACCGGCAAAACTGTTAGTATACGCAACAGCATTTACTGCCGGGTTTCCTGGGTTAATATTACCATCCAAACCTGCAAGCACTCCTGTTTCGGGATGAATACGAAGATTTTGTTCATTATCGGTTACCAACCGGATCCGGTCAACCGTTGGGTTAAAATCCATACCGACATTAGTGCTATTCAGGGCAGGGCTAAAAGGACCCGTTCCGATCACTGTAGCTCTTCCCGATTGAAGATTGATAATATAGATACGGCTCATTTTACTCACTCCGTACAATTGCCCGGTAGCGGGACGAAAATCTATTGCCAGGATGCTGTCACCCGAAGGTAAATTTGTTATTGGCATACTACCTAATTCCTGTAAAGGACGGCCGGTAGTGTATTTTACCAGTTCATTTCCACTGGTCAGGGCATAGAACTCTGTACCTTTTTCATTCTTGTCTTTGGAAAAAGTGGAGGTAGATACAGCATTTACCTGATTCTCTGCTGAAAAATTATCCTTTTTACAGGATGTGAGAAAAAGAGAACCCGACATTACAGATAATAACGTCAGAACAAGTTGTGATTTGATTTGCATAAAATAAATTTTTGTGTTAAAAATTAACATACGATCAATGGTAATAAAGTGATTTAAATAGAATTAAATGATAAATAAGTGACAATACATTTTTATTGGATGAATTTCATGGCTTCTTCCGCCTCCTGTTTAAGACTGGCAGGTATAGTAGGATTATTTTTTAATGCCTGCTCGAGGTATTGTTTGCCTTTTACTTTATCTCCTGTTTTCATATAAATCAATCCTGCATGACAAAGCAGTTCCGGATTTTGACAATTTGTTTTTAACGCTGTTTCTATATAAGGTAGTGCTTTGGCATATTCGCCTTTTCCATAGTAAACAATGGCTACCGTTTCGTTCACTTCAATATTGGCAGGTCGGCGGTTATATTCAGCCAGGGCATATTCGAGAGCCTTCTCATAATTATTTACTCCCATCCAGGCATGCGCCATTTCATGATCTTCGTTTTGGCCTTCATTTTTATTATTTTTTACATCCGATGAAAATTGCTTCATATAATCCAGAATTTCACCGGCAAGAGTTGTTGCTTTATCTGCCTGCCCGGTAAGATTATATACTTCAATAATTCCTTCTTTAAATGTATGATCGGGTATCAGTGAATCTGCCTGGAGATATAAGTTTATAGCTGAATCATAATTCTTTTCAGCTGTTCCTATCCTGGCAAGACCAGCCAGTGCATAAGGATAATTCTTCCTGTTATTGGATGCAATAATATATTGCATTTCTGCATCCCTGACTTTACCAAGCTTTTCGTATAATTTACCCAATTGTACACGACACCATTCTGTGTTCTCGTCACCTGTCACTCCCGCATCTACTGCCAGTTTCATCGCTTCTATAGCTCCCGGAATATCTCCATGAATTTCCCGCAGATAAGCAATCCGGGAATAAGAACGATTATCGGGACGAATGGAAATCATTTTATCAGCAGCTTCCAGGGCCTTTGCATAATTACCCAACTCAACATTCCCATCTATAATTAATCCATACACATAAGCATTAAAGGGATAAAGTGTTTGAGCTTGTTCTGCTATGGCAAGTCCTTCCGTGAACCGGTGTTGTGATAAAAGTATAGTTGCCTGAAATGTCAACGCTTCAAAATTCTGGGCGTCTTTTAAAAGCACGGCATGGATACATTTTAAAGCAGCCGTATTATAATAATTGAATTTTCCTGTATTGCGTCCTTCCTGAATGTACAAAGCTGTTAGTGCCAGTAAAGATTTTATGTCTGCAGGATCTTTTTTTATTTTATCCTGTAATGCCGCCGCATTATTTCTTATGCTTGTCCATTCAGCAGCATAGGCAATTGAATTCTTACGGGGAAGTAATTCGCTGTAAACTGTTTCTTCTTTATAGGAATTTTTTCTGAACCGGATAACAGCGAATGCTGATACCCCTATAAACAACAGCAAGAGAATAAAATAAAAAATACGCTTCATGACCGGAAATTTTTGATTTCTAAATTGGCTAAAAACAACAGGCCCGCAGTATCTGCGAACCTGTTGCCCGACTATTTGCTCTTAATTTTTTACAATTTTTATTACCTGCTTATTTACGCCATTCTTAAAGGCAGTAACTACATAGGTACCTTTTGCAAGTCCGCTATTATCCCATTGCATGGTATAAAAACCTGCATCCTGTTTTTTATCAGAAAGCACTTTTATCATTTTACCCTGCAGATCATACACTACGAT
>JBKJLR010000239.1:0-4549 GCA_046596865.1 Chitinophagaceae bacterium | reverse complement strand
GCAACTGCACTACATCAGAACCATTAATTGATTTGGGTGGGTTATTGCGATAGCTTTCCATCATCCCCGCTATCTGCTGCTGTCCATCCATTCCTTTTTTGGTAATGGAAATAAGATGTTCTCTATAAAGCCCATACTCTACATACAGGTCTATCATTTTTTCATACAGGCTCCTGCCCTTTTCTTTTTCATACGCTGCCATTTCACAAAGCAATGCCACTGCACTGATGCCATCTTTATCTCTTATTTTATCACCGATCATTAATCCGAAACTTTCTTCGCCTCCGATTATATAATTTTCCTTACCTTCTTTTGCCCGTATCATTTCCGCTATCCATTTAAAACCGGTCAGTACCCGGTAGCAGGCTACACTATTTCCTTTTGCGATGGCATCTATCATCGGAGTTGTAACGATGGTGGTTATCACCATATCATTTTCCTCTGCTATCCCTTTTGCCTTCCGGGCTTCTAATAAATAATTAAAAGCCAGTACAGCCGTCTGGTTTCCATTCATCAGTACCCATTTTCCACTGTTATCTTTTACTCCTATAGCAATCCGGTCTGCATCCGGGTCGGTGCCTGCGAGAATATCGGCATCTAATGATTCAGACAATTTTAATCCTAAACTCATCGCTTCACTTTCTTCGGGGTTGGGATACGCTACCGTTGGAAAATTTCCATCGGGTACACTCTGTTCTTTTACGATATGAACATTCTCAAAGCCAAATTTTTTCAACACTTGTGGCAATAAGGTGATCCCCGTACCATGTATCGGCGTATAGACAATCGTAAGGTCTTTATGCTTTTCAATTACTTCAGGATATACACTCAGCCCTTTTACCATCTCCATATATTGTTCATCCAATTCTTTACCAATGATGGTGATATTAGCTTCACCACCACTCCATTTCACATCATCCACTGAGGCTATTTTGTCCACTTCTTTAATTACATTTTTATCATGCGGCGGCACTAATTGTGAGCCGTCGTTCCAGTAAGCTTTGTATCCGTTATACTCTTTGGGATTATGCGAAGCCGTACAAACCACCCCGCCCTGGCATTTTAATTTTCGGATCGCAAATGATAATTCCGGAGTAGGCCGCAAATCTTCAAATAAATACACTTTTACTCCATTAGCAGCAAATACATTCGCTACGGTTTCTGCAAAGAACCGGCTTTTGTTGCGGCTGTCATGTGCAATAGCCACCGCCACCCCATCAGGAAAACATTGTTTCAGGTAATTTGCATACCCCTGTGTAGCCATGCCTACGGTGTATTTATTCATCCGGTTAGTGCCTGCACCCATCAATCCCCTAAGACCACCTGTACCGAACTCAAGGTTTTTTGTAAAAAGCATCGGCAAGTTCAGCGGTATTATCTTTTTGCAAACGGGTTATCTCATCTTTGGTGGCCTGGTCAAAATTGCCGGAAAGCCAGGTTTCGATCTTGGTTTGTATTGCTGCGCCCATATTTAAATGATTTAAAACAAAACGAATATCGGGGATTTTATAAGATTGACAAATAGCTTCTGTTTCGCAAAATTTCTTTGTATTTTTATACTGAAAAGATATAGTATGACCACTACCCTGATAAAGAAAAAACTGGCCCAAGCCATCAGCGAAATTGATGACTCCGACTTTCTCCAGGCTTTACATACAATTGTCAGTTCCAAAAAGGAAGAGGATGCCATTTATCAACTGTCTCCCGTCCAAAAAAAAGAATTGGATAAAAGACAAACCAGTCATAAATCTGGCCAAAGTAAATCTTATTCCTGGGCGGAGGTAAAAAAGGTCTTACTTAAAAAATAGGTATGCCCTTCAAATTAGAAGTAAAAGAAGAGGCAAAACATGATATTGCAGATGCCATGAAATGGTATGCCGGCAAAATAGAAAATTTAGATAAAAAATTTTTAAAAGCGGTTGAAGAAACAATATTCCGTATTCAACAAAATCCGTTTGCCTTTAAAAAGGTTTACAAGAAATTCCGGCAAACTGCTGTGAGAAAGTTTCCGTATGTTATACTTTATGAGCCGCAATCAGAAAACGTCATAATTTATTCTGTATTCAATACCTGGCAAAATCCAAATAAAAAATTTGCCCGGGTAAAGCAATAATAATTGGTTAGTGATAAAGAAAAACATCATAAATGTTGCTTTAATTTGTTTTACAATCAATTCCTTTTCGCAGGATTCTTTGAAGGCCGGGTATTTTACTGTAACACCAGAAGCAAGAAAAGTATCTGATAGTAATCGTATCGGGAAAAACTTTCTACTCACCCCCCAACAAAAGAAAAAACGCATCTGGTTAGTAGCCGGCGGTAATGTAGTCGCCTATAGTACAGCCATGATCGGTTTGTCCTCTGCCTGGTATAAAGATTACCCGAAAACCGGTTTTCACAGCTTTAATGATTGGCCCGAATGGAAACAGGTTGATAAAGCGGGACATTTTTACAGTGCATACGTTGAAAGCCGGGCCAGCATGGAATTATGGCGCTGGACAGGCATTGACAGAAAAAAACGCATCTGGATCGGTGGCATGAGTGGTGCGGTTTATCAAACTGTTATTGAAGTATTGGATGGCTACAGTGCCGGCTGGGGCTGGAGCTGGGCCGATTTTGGCGCCAATATTATGGGAAGCGGTGCATTGGTGGCTCAGGAATTGGCCTGGGATGATCAACGCATCAAATTCAAATTTTCTTTTCATAATAAAACGTACAGCGACCCTTCCCTCAATCAACGCAGCGATATATTATTTGGTGAGTCAGCGGCTGAACGTTTAATAAAAGACTATAACGGCCAAACCTATTGGGCCAGTGCCAATCTGAAATCATTTTTTCCCAAATCAAATTTGCCACCCTGGTTATCGCTGTCAGTTGGCTATGGAGCAGAAGGTTTATTTGGAGGCACCCAAAATATTGGTAAGGACGGAGCAGGCAATATTATATTCAATCGTCCTGATATTAAAAGATACCGTCAATGGTATTTAGCCCCGGATATTGACCTGACTAAAATAAAAACGAACAAGAAAGGGGTGAGATTTTTATTTACAGTATTAAGTGCTTTTAAATTTCCTGCCCCTGCTTTAGAATTTTCTAATGGCAAGCTAAAAGCCCATGCTATTTATTTTTAATTTCTTTAGAGGGCAGAGAGAAAAAAATCTGTATTTTAGAATAAATATTAAATAATGATAGTAAGAAAACTATTAATCCCACTACTTATCATTCTTAGCTGTAATAGCTGTAAAAAAAATAGTTCTGCCCCCCCTTCAGGTCCTGATGTAGCTTCAATAATTACAATTACAGTACCTGCTTCGGGAGTTATTTACCCAAATGGCTCCACGTTGAGAGTTGATGGCACCGCCACTGATGATAATGGGCTGTCAACAGTTCGGATAGAAATAAAAAATAAAGCAACCGGAGTGCTTTTATATCAGCAACAATCTGCTGCCGGAAGCACAACATTTTATCGTTTTGTGTGGAACTGGGTAGTTAACGGCATTACGTCGCCAACTGTAGCTACTGTCAGAGTAATCGCCAAAGATTTAAAATTAAATGAAATATCAAAGTTGGTAGAAGTAACCCTTGATAACTAACCTTCGTTGTTGATGAATAGCTGTCCTTTACGATAAGATTGAATTTTTCATCTACATGCTGTAAATTTGAAGTTGTAATTAACTGCTATGCAACTTGCTCAACAAATTATTTTTATCCTGCTTAGTGCCCTTTCTGTCTGGTTTTTTACCAAAAAAGTAAAAGAGATAGCCCGCAACATAAAACTCGGCAGAGAAGAAGATTTCAGCGATAACAAATCGCAGCGCTGGAGAAATGTATTGCTGCTGGCATTTGGCCAAAAGAAAATGTTTCGTAATCCGACCGTAGCAGTATTACATTTTTTTGTGTATGCCGGCTTTATCATTATCAATATTGAAGTGCTGGAAATTGTGCTGGATGGAATTTTTGGAACACACCGCACGTTCGCTGTAGCATTGGGCAGTTTGTATAATTTTCTAATTAACAGTTTTGAGATCCTGGCATTGCTTGTGTTGGTGTCGGTAATTATTTTCCTCATCCGGCGAAATGTGATAAAGCTGAAACGTTTTATCAGTAAAGATCTGGATGGGTGGCCCAGAAGTGATGCCAATTATATTCTTATTATTGAAGTTGTATTAATGTCGCTTTTTCTTTTTCTGAATACCAGTGATACTTTATTACAAGCAAGAGATGTAGAACATTATGCAGCACATCCCACCGGTAATTTTATTGTATCCCAATACCTGCATCCTATCTTAAATGGTTTGGGAAACGAAAGCTTACAAATGGTCGAAAGAGGTTGCTGGTGGCTGCATATCATTGGCATCTTTGCCTTCCTCAATTACCTCCCCTATTCCAAGCACTTGCATATTGTGTTGGCATTTCCTAACGCCTGGTATGCCCGGCTGGAACCAATGGGTAAAATGGATAATATGGAATCCATCCAAAAAGAAGTAATGTATGCTATGCAACCGGAATTGATTCCATCCGGTGAAACAGAGGCAATAAAAAAATTCGGGGC
>JBKJLR010000131.1:0-3636 GCA_046596865.1 Chitinophagaceae bacterium | reverse complement strand
TCTGCCTAGTCTCTCTTAGTATCCAGCGTAAACCCAACGGTAGTCCCAACTGCTTCGGTACTCCGAACATGAATCGTTTGCCCGTGTGCTTCAATAATGTGTTTGCAAATGGCTAATCCTAGTCCACTGCCAGTTACATCTATACTGCGGCCTTCATCGGTACGGTAAAAGCGTTCAAAGATGCGGGGTAAATGTTTTTCTGGGATGCCGATCCCATCATCGCTTATCTCAATCAGAATATGTTTGCCATCCGTTTTGTATATGCTGGCGGTAATGTTACCCCCTTGCTTACCATATTTGATAGAGTTCTCAATAAGATTGGTAAACACCTGTCTTATCTTTTCTTTATCGGCAAAAACAGTTAGGGGAGATTCGCAGCCTTTCTTAATACTGCAATCAATATTACTGGCCTCAGACTTTATCGTTAAGCTTTCAAATACATCTCTTATCAATTCCTGGATTACAAAATTCTGTTTGTATAAAACCAGTTCGCCTCTTTCTAAGCTGGAGATTTCATCCAGGTCGTTCAGTAAATGAGTAAGGCGATCCACATTCTTAGCAGCTTTCTCCAGAAATTTTTTATTGACATCAGGATTGGCCAGTGCTCCAGACAATAGGGTGTCAACATACCCCTGTATGGCAAACACCGGTGTCTTAAATTCATGAGAAAGATTTTGCAAAAATTCCCTGCGAAACTGTTCATTCTGGCGAAGCAATTCAATCTCCTGTTTGTTTTCTTCAGCCCAGGCTTCCACATCTTCTCTTACTTCATCAATGCTTTTTTGCGGCAGCACATATTTATAATACGTCTCTTCTTTCCGGGTGGCTTTAGTCTGGTATATAAATTTGTAAATAAGTTTGATCTTTCGGTAAATAAATCTTTCTAAGACAAATGAAATAAGTAAGGATGCTCCGCCAAAAATTATCACAAATGAACTTATGGTCCACACCCAGTCTTTTTCCACTACATACACCAACAGGCTTACAGGTACGGCTAGTACCAGCGCAGAAAATGCTGCAAGCTGTCGGGGAGAAATGTTTTTTGTGGAGAACATAAGGCGAAGGTACAAGGTTGAAGGTACAAGGATCAAGACGCAAGCGAAAAGGAAAACTTCAAATTATAGTGCACTTGTGCCTTGACTCTTGCACCTTGTGCCTTCTCATTTATAACTCAAACTTATACCCCACTCCCTTCACTGTAGTAATGCAATCAACACCCAGCTTTTGCCTGATCTTGCGGATATGAACATCAATAGTGCGGTCACCAACAATCACATCATTGCCCCACACCTGGTTCAGTATTTCATTGCGGAGAAAAACCCGGCCTGGTTTTAAGGCTAATAAATAGAGCAGTTCAAATTCTTTTTTCGCAAGAATCACTTCATTCTCTCTTACTTTAATAATGTAACGTTCCGGGTCAATAGTAACATGATCAATAGTAAGTATTCTTGCATCAGTTTTATTTAAACGCCTGAACAAAGCATTTACCCGGCTCAAAAAAACTTTTGGACTGATAGGTTTGCTTACATAATCATCGGCCCCGGTTTCCAGCCCTTTTATTTGAGTGCCTTCATCATTTACGGCTGTCAGGAAAATGATTAGGGTTTCTTTAAATGCTGCGTGTGCCCGGAGTAACTGGCAAACTTCCACACCGGTCTTTTTGGGCATCATTACATCTAATATGATGAGGTCGGGCAGTGTTCGCCGGGCTTTTTCGAGGGCTTCATCTCCGTCTTTGGCTGTAAATACCTCGTACCCTTCATTGGAGAGGTTATATTTTAGAATTTCAAGAATGTCCGGTTCGTCGTCTGCTATTAGCACCTTTCGGGCCTTGGTTTCCATGACGTAGTAAGTTTTCGCAAACCTAAATGGAAATTAGGTGGCAGGGAAATTTGGGGGTGGATGTTTACTTAGACTTAATAATAAGTTAACCTCCCCGCTTATGATCCCAATATTTTTATTGGCAAACAGACAGCTTTATGGAATGTAAATCCGTCTATATCAGTATAAAACCGGCAAAATCACCTTTATCACCCGGGCTTTGTAACTTTGACCTTCGATCCTTATGACAGCAACTTCAAGATACCTTATACTATGCCTCTTTTTACTTACTTCTATTGTGGTTAATGCCCAGGGGGTAAGTATGGCCGATACCGTGAGAATTCCATCGGGTTATAAACCATCTTTGAGCCGGGAAAGAAATCATGATTTGATAGATAAGGAACAAAAATCTATACTGGCCGCTGATGGCACACCCGATAAATTATTTACTCCTTCTGATAATGAGGACATCAATTTCATGTTGACAAAAGCATTGCTGAGAAAGGTTGATAATATTCAATATCTTATTGAAACAGATAAGGTATTTGATCACAGGCTGAAGGTTAATTATCTATCGGGACTGGAATATGTTTTGAAATACTTTAAGCAGAACTGGAAGCCCAAATCTGAAAGAAAAGTAAACCCGGCTAATTTGCCACTGATTATTTCGGCCTACGAAGAGAGTGTAAAAAAAGACAGGAACGGAGAGTCTATAGAAAGCATTATAAATGGATTACCCTATGATGCGGGGATGAATATTATTAATTCAACGATTTTCAACAAAAATCCCGGATTTAGTTCTTCTAAAAATAACCTGGTTCTTAAATATTGTCTTCTTCATCCTGAAAAGACTTTTCTGACATTATACCAGAACCCTGACATGCCGTTTGCAGATAGTTTGGTAAGAACCGTAGCACAGCAATACCCCAGACAGGTGTATGATTATGCTGCGGCTAATAATAAATTAGGTTTTGTTATCCGTAACATTACTGACGATAGCTTTATTAAAACAATAGTAAAGATGGCCAAGAGTAAAAGTGGCCAGCAGTATTTTGCTTTCCTGGATAATATTGTCAGGGGGAAAATGACGTTTGAGGAAATTGATGCAGCAAAAGATGATTCAGTGCTGTATTATAAACTGATGGTGAAAACAATGCTGGAGTATACCGGCAGGGCCATCAATAAAGACACGGCTTTCGAGTTTGCAGGATTGAGAGAAAGATTAGAGAAAAAAGCAAGAGAAAATTTTGTCAATATTATCAATGGCCTGCACAATGAAAATACAGAGTTTCGTTTCAGGTCTATTCAGCCGTTGAGTGCTGAAGAGTTGTATTACCTCGCAGTGTCAGCGGACGGCTCTATTTACACCTCCAGTTTTGTAAAAGGGGTGTATCCGCTGATGATGAAAAAAATAAGTAACCGGGGAGATTCACTGCTTGCTTCCCTGCATTTTGATAAGTATAGAAGATTTATCAAAATGGCGGCTGGCTTTAATATGCTGAGTGATTTTTTAAATTCCTTCCCCCAGAAAAAAACGACAGATGATGAAAGCGATGCGGAAAAACTGATGAAAGCTTTTGTTGGAAAACTGGAAAAAGGTACCGGGCTGGAAGATGGAGTAGATGTGGCAGATTCGTATGCCAGCATTGTAGAAACCATCAAACCCCTGGCCAATGAAATGCTGAAAAATATTCAGCTTAATTACCAGCGGAATGAAAAAGCAGGTAATAAAAGAGGGATTGCTATTTATAAAATTCTGAATAATCTTTTTCTCTCTGCTGATTCTGCCAATAAAATTGATTTAACAAAAGAACT
>JBKJLR010000109.1:0-6392 GCA_046596865.1 Chitinophagaceae bacterium | reverse complement strand
ACAAGATCGAAGAACTGGTAAAGTCAACTGATTTATTGGTCCGGACATTACATATCCATACTGGCAGCGACATAAAGGATCCAGACATTTTTGTAAAAGGCATTGAAGTATTGTTTGAGCTAATTCCCCATTTCCCGCATCTTGAAGTCATTGATCTGGGCGGTGGGTTTAAAGTGCCGTATCAACCCGGTGAAAAAGAAACTGATGTAGATCTTCTTGCACAAAAAATTAAAGAGGCATTTGATAAGCATCCCATAGCTGGAAATAAGAAATTCCAGTTGTGGTTTGAGCCGGGAAAGTTTATGGTAAGTGAATGTGGTTATCTGTTGACACAGGTAACTGTAGTAAAAGACACGGGGACCATTGTATTTGCGGCAGTCAATAGCGGCCTCAATCATTTGATACGGCCTATGATGTATGATGCCTATCATCACATCGAAAACATATCTAATCCAACAGGTGAACAGAAACTGTATACCATAACCGGTAATATTTGCGAAACAGATACGTTTGCAGCTGACAGAAAATTAAATGAGATACGGGAAGGTGATTACCTGGTATTTTATAATGCTGGTGCCTACGGTTTCGAGATGGCTTCAAATTATAACTCCCGGTATAAACCAGCCGAAGTGCTTATAAAAGAAGGGAAGTCGCATCTTATCCGAAAAAGAGATGAAATGACTGATTTGCTGCGTAATCAACTGAATTATAAGCTCGAAGGATAAGAATTATGGACTGATCTTGTTCAATTTTATTGCAAATTTCAGGTCGAAATCCTCAACGTAAACTATAAATAATCCTCATCACTCAGGCTTTAGTTGCTGGTGAATTACTTCATTATATAACGGTGTATAGTAAACGAAGTACTACTATTGCATGACAAATCAATTGTTTATTCGAAAGCATTATTGAGGATTTGTCTAATCATGCAGAGGAAAATTTTCCCCAATCAACTGATATTAAGTCTCTTTTCCCTCATTAAATCTATCGGACCGATAGTTGCGTAAATAGGAAAGATCACTAAATAGTGATATTATCAAAAATTCAATTAATCAATAAAAAATTTTAGCGTATGTCCAAGATTATCACATCCGGTGATGAAACGCTTCTGTCTTCAATTTCAGAAAGTAAAGCTTTATCAAGAAGAAAATTTCTTGGTTATAGTGGTGCTGCTGCAATTGCGATGGCAGCCGTTGTTTCATCATGTAACAAAAATGACAACCCTCCTCCTCCTGGTGCAATTGATTTAGGTACTGGCGATGTTGGTATCCTAAATTATGCTTATGCCCTTGAACAGCTTGAAGCAGCATTTTATATCAGGGTATTTGCATCTCCTTATTCTGGTGGTTCTGCAGCTGAAATGGCTTTATTAGCAGATATCAGGGACCATGAAATTGCTCACAGGGAATTTTTTAAAAATGCAATTCCTGCAGCATCACGTCTTCAGGATCTGACTCCTGATTTCAGCTCAATTAATTTTGCTGACAGAACAAGTGTATTAGGTGCTGCGAAAGCATTTGAAGATACCGGCGTTTCTGCCTACAATGGTGCTGGTAAACTCATCAGTCAATCTGCAGCTGGAATGACCTATCTTTTACTGGCAGGTAAAATTGTTTCTGTTGAGGCAAGACATGCTGCCTATATCAGGGAATTGATTACACCAGGATCGTTTGCAGACAGTTCTGTTGTTAATGCTCAGGGTCTGGATGTTGTAGCTACACCCCCACAGGTAGTTGTTATTGCAAACACTTACCTGACAACTAAGATTTCAGCATCAAATTTACCAACCTCTTAAATCTACTTTTATGAACGTAAGACATATTTTAAATGAAATAGAAAAAGTGGATCCCGAGGTTTATGGACGTCTGGATACACGCCGAAATGCGATGAAGCAATTTGCAGGAGTAGCAGGTAAACTTGCCGCTGTTGCAGTGCCTTTTGCTTTGGGTAGTATGTTTAAAAAAGCATACGGAAGAAATACATCAACAGCTACTGTTATTGATGTTCTCCAATTTGCATTGACACTTGAATATTTAGAATCAAGATTTTATCAAATAGGTAATGCAGCTGCCACAGGTGGAACTCTGGCAATACCTGCAGGAGTGGAAAGATCATCTTTTCAAACAATCGGTGCTCATGAATTAGCCCACGTTGCATTTCTTAGAGCTGCAATCACTTCTTCTGGTGGTACACCGGTAGCGGAACCTGTGTTTGATTTTACAGCAGGTAATGGTACTGGTACAGGACCTTTTGCGGGAGTGTTTACTAATTATGGAATTTACCTGGCTGTAGCCCAAACTTTTGAAGATACAGGAGTAAGAGCTTATAAAGGTCAGGCAACTGATGTTGATCTTATGGCTAATAATGCTGTTCTCGAGGCAGCCCTTCAAATTCATTCCGTAGAAGCAAGACATGCTGCCCAGGTTCGCAGGATCCGTAAAGCAAATGGTGCATTAGTACCTGCTGGTGTGGATGTGAAGCCTTGGATTACAGGAAATCAAAGTGGTATTGGTTCTGCAGCTGTGCAGGCAAGTTATAATGGAGAAGAAAATACAAACCAGGCAGGTGTTGAGATAGTAGGTATTAATGGACAGGCTATATCATCTACAGATGCTACTGAAGCATTTGATGAGCCATTGACAAAAGCACAAGTGCTGGCTATCGTTGATCCTTTTATTGTGTAACTCAGTTTTTGGTAGTGGTGTGAATAGGTAAAGAGAAGCTGCTTAATCGCAGCTTTTCTTTTTAATTGACAGTTTTTACCGTAATAATGGTGGTCGTTTTTGAAGTAACGGGTAGTGTTCCAAATGAAGCTTCCGTATTGCCAGTTGATTCAGTATTAATTATTTTTTCACGGATAATACCAGTAGCACGGGCAAGAATAATTTTTCCGGTAGATTTATTATTCAGCGTCGTGGTGGTCTCATTGCCCATCATTTCCGCTTTCGTCACCGTAACGGAATTTTCAGCAAAATCAACTACAATCGTTGAATCATTTATATCTGAAATGGCATAAGCAGCATCAACCTTTCCACCACTTGTTTCATAAGAGGTTGTCCATGCATCACCCTTTCCTGCTTCACTATCGGGAAGTACTTTAAAAAAACTTGCTTTCCCTTTTTGTGGTGGTTGCACCAGGTCAAGAACATCTTTAAGCATAGTGGTAATGATAGCCATGCGACTATCCGTTTCTGACAGCTTTATTTTTTCTGGCATTGCCATCAGCACTTTACCAGTTGGGTCAATGATAATGTCATATTTTTTATCAAGCATGTCCTTAATTGGTTTACCCATTTCACCGGTTATATCCTTTTTCTCATTAGAATCAAAACTTCTTTTTTGTCCCATTCCATCAAAAGCAAAAGTGATGCGCTGTACAGAATGATTCAAGGTGCTGTTATCATCCGTGGTGTTGGTTACCTTAAAGGAATGATCGCCGGCGGCGTCCACATTGAAGTCAATAGCCTGCCCCATCGCCTGTTGAGAAATGGTGGTTTTCACTTTCATGCTGATCTCCAGTATTTGACCTTGTTCTAATTTTAATTTCCCGGTTACTTTTTGAGAAAGAGCCAATGTGGAGAACATTAAAACAAAGGCAAGAGCGGTTGTGATTCTTTTCATAAAAAAAAGTTGAATATTAGTACCAAATTTGACGATTCTGCGTCACAATCGTTGCAGAACGGGGAAAATAATTGTTATAATGTACCACTTTTGTGAGTTTAAATTCATCTGAACAACTTACATTTAATGGTCTTCCTTAAAAAGTGCAATAAATCTTAATATAAATGACTGGTAGGTACATCCAATTAGGATTGCCCTGAATTTCAGGAGTATTGACAACTAATGCGATGATTTAAATAAAATAATAAGCATGAAAAAACTGGTTTTAAGCGCAGCAGGTATATTTTGTTTTATATCTGTGTATTCGCAGGATCTAACAAAATTCAAATTGTATAAGCCTCAAGAAAATGCCAAAGAGGCCATCTCATTGGCCGTGAAGGAAGCAAAAGCATCGGGTAAGCATGTGCTGGTACAAATTGGCGGCAACTGGTGTATCTGGTGTGCAAGGTTCAATGATTTTGTAACTAAAGATAAATCGCTTGATTCACTCGTCAACAGTAATTATGTAGTGTATCACCTTAATTACAGTAAGGAAAATAAGAACAATGACTTGTTGACTAAATATGATTTTCCGCAGCGGTTTGGTTTTCCGGTATTCCTTGTATTAAATGGTAAAGGAGATCTAGTGCATACCCAAACTTCATGGTACCTGGAATCGGGAAAGAGCTACGACAAAGAAAAAGTCACCGCTTTTTTCAATGATTGGGGTAAAAAAGCATTTGATCCTGCACAATACAAAGAAGAATAGATGAATCCCAACTCAAATGTTTTCCTCAAAATGATGAAGCATCCGGTTAAATTCAGGATGTTTCTGTTTACAAAATTGCCCGCAGCTTTTTTTGCCGGAGTAAGAGTAAGAGAAGCAGACGAAAGAACATGCAGCGTTTCCGTTCCTTATAAATGGATGTCTCAAAATCCTTTCCGTTCTACTTATTTTGCCTGCCTAAGTATGGCAGCAGAAATGAGTACAGGTGCATTGGCGATGGCACATATATATAAAATAAATCCCCCGGTTTCCATGCTGGTAGTAAAAGTGGAGTCTGAATATTTTAAGAAAGCAACAGGGAGAACTACTTTTTTGTGCAAGGATGGAAACTTATTCAACAAAGCCATTGAAGAAACTATAGCCACCAGTGAAGCAAGAATTGTGAAAGCAAAATCAATTGGAACAAATAAGGAGGGAGAAGTGGTGGCAGAGTTTTACATTACATGGTCATTTAAAGCGAAGAAAATCAGCTAATTTGGTGAGTAGCAAATTTGCGAAAGAAACTTAACAGAGGTCAAATTATCCCGGAGTTACTTGAATTATTTAATCAGACAGTATTTCATAATCAACTTTCAATTCAGCGTATGAAAATAGCATTTCACGGTGCAGCCAGAACAGTTACAGGTTCAAAACATTTGCTGACATTAAAGAATGGTAAAAAAATCTTATTAGACTGTGGTATGTTCCAGGGTTTGGGAGGAGAAACAGATATGCTCAACCGTTCTTTTGGGTTTGACAGCAAAGAAGTGGATGTGATGATCCTTTCGCATGCACATATTGATCATAGCGGTCTTATACCACGATTAGTATCGGAAGGCTTTACCGGAAAAATATTTTGCACTCCTGCTACTAAAGATCTAACAACAGTACTACTGAAAGATTCAGCAGAGATACAGGAGGATGATATTAAATATAAGAACAAGCGCCGGGCTGCTGAAGGATTGCCTTACCTGCGTCCATTATATACAATTGAAGATGCGAAGAAAGCTGTTGAGAAGCTGGTAGAACAAAACTATGGTCAGTGGTTTGATGTAATAGAAGGTGTGCAGGCGATGTACACAGATGCAGGTCATATCATCGGTAGTGCTTGTGTACATGTAAGGGTAAAAGAAGATGGAAAAGAAACCCGTCTTACATTCAGTGGTGATGTAGGCCGCTATCGGGATGCCATATTGAAATCTCCGGAAACATTTCCACAGGCCGATTATATTTTACTTGAATCCACTTATGGAAACAGCTTGCATGATAATAATGTCACTACACCTGACATGCTGCTCCGGTGGATTGAAAAAGCCTGCTTGCAGAAAAAAGGAAAACTTATTATGCCGGCATTCAGTGTAGGCCGCACACAAGAGTTGCTGTTTGCGCTGAACCAGCTGGAAGTAGAAAATCGTTTACCCGATCTGGATTATTATGTTGACAGCCCGTTAAGCATCCAGGCAACCATGATCGTAAAAAAGTATCCTCAGTATTTTAATAAGGGCATTCAAAGATTAATGGAATCTGATAATGATCCGTTTGCTTTTAAGGGATTGCGGTATGTGCAAACAGTAGATCAATCCAAACAACTTAATTTTCAAAATGGCCCGATGGTCATCATTTCTGCCAGCGGTATGGCGGATGCGGGCAGGGTGAAACACCATATCAGTAACAATATTGAAAATAGCCGTAATACTATTTTACTAACCGGTTACTGCGAACCCCGTTCATTGGGTGGCCGCTTGATAGCCGGGGAGAAGGAAGTAGGAATCTATGGTGTGAAGCATGAAGTAAATGCGGAAATAGGAGCCATTCGCAGCATGAGTGCTCATGGCGATTATGAAGACCTTTCTCAATGGCTGGCCTGCCAGGATATAAAACAGGTAAAAAAATTATTTCTTGTTCATGGCGAGTATGAGGTTCAAATGGACTTTCAGCAACGTCTTATGAAAAAGGGATTTGCCGATGTAGAAATTCCAACGCAACACTATGAGGTTGGTCTTTCCTGATTCTGACAATTGCAAGA